>NZ_DASWWZ010000740.1:0-14898 GCF_036405755.1 Schlesneria sp. | reverse complement strand
ATCGCGAATCACCGGGTTGACTTGAGCCTATTTTGCTCCACCTGGTTTCGGTGACTGATCGACCAGTTCCAGTGAACGCTCAATCAGAATTTCACCCGTCATTTCTCCCAGCGAAGTCCGACTGATGTAATCGTAGCGCGGAAAACTGTGGAAATCGACCTTCGTCAGGATGTAGCCGAAAGCGTCATTCGTCAATCCGAAGAGCAGGTTATGCTCACCCCGCATCTTCCGTTTCAGGTAGAAGCCGATATTGGGAAGTGCCTCGCCGGGAATCGTCAGAACTTGAGCATTTCCGATATTGATGAGGTTGATCTGTGTGGTAATGCTGTGATCCGGATTGTGCGGATACTTGAGAGGTGACGTGATGATGATGGCCCACATCAGATCCGAATCAACCGGGAAGGTGACGTCGATCGCACGGCAAGTGAGGTCCGGGGCGGCCTGAACAGGAGCTTCTGCGACGATCCGGAGTGCTTCATCGGCCATCGTGTGCCCGATTCGGACACACTCATTCCAGGTTCGGTCATCATGCCAGTATCCACGTTGAGGATCCTTCGGACGGCTCAGATCTCGATTGTCGGCCGTAATCATCCCTCCCTGAGCTCCATTCATGAAGATCCCCGTCCCTCCCGTCTGCTCTTCAATGCGATCGCACAGAGGGCCGATCAGATCAGGGCTGAGCACCCCGATGCCAGAGCCCAGTACCTCGGGGTGGATGGCATAATTGACCAGCGTGACAATCGGCTTCCCGTTTTCGTCCACGGCCTGAATTACGCTCATGCGACGGTCGTATAAGTCAGGAGCATAGTAGTTATAGGCGATCTTCCCCTGGGCTTCGTCCGTGGCAATTTTCAGCCGCGCAGGCTTCAAATCATCAAGCGCTTCATTAATCGCTTCCGCCGCTTTGACGCAGACCAGGTCCATGTACTTCAAGTCGCCTGTGAATCCTCCACGTCCGTCGGCAAAACCGTAGCAGTCGGGTGCACTATGGGTATGCGTCGAACCAATCAGAATGTTCTTCGGGTCGATCCGCGGAACCTTCGCCCGGACACGATGACCGAGAACAGACGGAAACCCCAACAGGTCCAGACTGACTACGGCAACCGCTGTTTCGCCATTCTGAAAGACCACGGCTCGTGCCTTCAGGTCCCCCTGCTTCTCCCGAGCCGGTTTCGTCGGTCCGACTCCGCCCGAGACAGGTAGCAGCGGATCGGGAGTGATCACACGAGTTCCCGTGCCAACTTTGAATTCACCCGCCGTCGCTGCGGTCTGGCAGATCGACAAGACCAGAATCAGAATCAGCCGGAACGATCCGGCCGTCGTGCGGGTTCTCGAAATTTCCTGGCAGCCCGTCGCCCGATCAGCGGTCTTCAAAACGTTCAGCATGGTGTATTCCGCGAAGGATGATGCAGAAGGTGAGAAATGACGCAAAAGTCTACTCTGTTGCGTTCGCCGTCGCACCCGGACGTGCGCGGAGATTTGCTTGAGTCGCTTTTCCCCGCCCGTAACCGCACCGACGTGCAGGGACGTCGACCCGCGAAGGCGCCACGAACGATCCATTCGCTCCGAAGCTTCTGTTGTCGAGGGACTTGGAAGAAATTCATTGTCTCTGGAACGCGTGTGTCTCACCCACTTGTCAGGCGTTTTCCGGTTACGGCGGATTTCCTGCAAGGATTCCCCCGTTCCCTCTCCCGCGGTTCCAGATTTCGCTAAGATTCCGCTCGACCGAATCGCCGACGTTTTGTTGTATCGAAGGATCTGTTCTCGATGGCCGTGTTGTTGCAGATTAAGAAAGCTACGAAGAGTTATGGCAATCAAGTATTGCTTGATGAGGCAGAAGCAACGCTTTCTGAAGATGTGAAGTATGGATTTATTGGCCGAAACGGCGCCGGGAAGAGTACTCTGCTCAGAATCCTGCTTGGTGAGGAGGAACTGGATACCGGCGAAGTGACCCGCCATCCCAAGCTGAGAATCGGCTACCTCCGTCAGCACGATCCCTTTCTGCCCGGTGAGACGGCTCAAGAGTTTCTGATGCGGGACAGTGGCCAGCCCGACTGGAAATGCGGCGAGGTTGCCGGCCAGTTCGAACTCAAAGGGGCCTACCTTGAGGGGCCGATCTCGAAACTGTCGGGGGGATGGCAGACGCGAGTGAAACTCGCCGCCCTGCTCTTGCACGAACCGAATCTGCTGCTGCTGGACGAACCAACCAACTTCCTCGACCTGCGAACCCAGATTCTGCTGGAACACTTTCTGCGCGGATATCGCGAGGGATGTCTGATCGTCTCGCACGATCGTGCATTCCTGGGGGCGACATGCACCCACACCCTCGACCTGAGCCGCGGCAAATTGACCATGTTCCCCGGCAAGGTCGATGCCTTTCTGGAATACCAGCGTGATCAGAGGGAAATTCTGGAACGATCCAACGCGGCCGTGTTGTCCAAGCGAAAACACCTGGAAGAGTTCATCGCCAAGAACAAGGCGCGAGCCAGTACTGCTAACCAGGCCCGTTCCAAGACTAAGCAGCTCGAACGACTCGAACTGGCAGACATCGCCACGGATGATCCGACCGCACGAATTCGTGCCCCACAGGTGGAACCGCGACAGGGACCTGCCCTCCGCGCCCTGAATCTGTCGATCGGTTATCCCGAGAGAACCATCTCCAGTGGAATTGAAGTCGAAATTGACCACGGTTCCCGCGCTGCGATTGTGGGGGACAACGGTCAGGGAAAAACGACGTTCCTGAGAACAATCGTCGATTCGCTGAAGCCGATTGAAGGGGAAGTTCGTTGGGGGTATGGCTGCCAGATCGGTGTCTATGCTCAGCATGTCTACACGAGTCTTTCTGAAAAACAGACGGTGCTCGAGTACCTGGAATCCAACGCCGCCAAAGGGACCAAGTCGCAGGAAATCCTCGGCGTTGCAGGAGCCCTCCTCTTCCGTGACGATCATGTCCAGAAGAAAATCGGCGTTCTGTCCGGGGGCGAACGGGCTCGTCTGTGTCTCGCCGGACTGCTCCTTAGCCAATACAACATCCTCGTCCTCGACGAACCGGGTAACCACCTGGACGTTGATACGGTCGAAGCACTGGCCGATGCACTCGTGGCGTATAAGGGAACGGTGATCTTCACCAGCCACGATCGCCACTTTATGAAACGGGTGGCGACGAACATCATCGAAGTGCGCGACGGTCGTGTGACAAACTATGCGGGGAACTATGATGCGTACCTGTATTATGTGAATAAGGAAATTGACGACGGCGAACGTGAAGAAGCGGCTCGTCGTACAAAGCTCCCTCCCGGCGTTGCCAAACCGAACGACGTAGCGAAACCAGCCGCGAAAGAGGCTCGGAGAAACGAACGGGAAGTTCGCAAAGAACTTTCCACAATCGAAAAAACCATCGCCCGTCTGGACGATCAGAAAAAGGCTTCCAGTGCCAAACTGATGGAGACGACCGACGCAAAGGAGTCTTTGAGGCTGCATAACGAAGTCGAAGCGCTGGCGAAAGAACTGGCCGAAGCGGAAGATCGCTGGTGCCAGTTGCAGGAAGAACTCGGTGAAGATGCGTGGTAAACCGACGCACTCCACGAAGCCTTTGCGGGGGAATCGCTCGCTTTGAGATTCCCCCCTGTGGCCGCTGTGAAGTACGCCGTTGCACGACAGAATTACGATCGTCGGATAGATCAGAGATTCCCTCCCCTGAAGAGTTGAGCAGCCTGGTAACCAGAGAGCGTCATTACCCCACTGTGTCGGAGACTTTCGATGGTCTTTCGTTGGCTTGTGGTGTGTCTGCTGATCATTCTGCCCTTGGTCAGTTCCGCAGATGATTCCGATCATCCAATCTGGGATGCACGGATCGCTCCGCAACCCTTCGAAAAATCCCCCTTTCACCAGATCAGGATCCCTGACTGGATCCAGAAAACAGTCGGCTGTGGCTACACGCTGTCGGTCATGGATGCTGCCGCGCGGACGGAAGCCGTCAGGCATGGTGTCACGATCAGCGAGATGGGGTTCGTCGATCCTTTCTACGCCTATTACGACAGCAAACTGCTGAAGCGTCGCAGCCCCCATGTCCCGACCGAGCGGTTGAATCAGGAAATCGCGGAATACAAGCGTCTGGGTGTTCGGATCCTGGGCGTCTACCCCCCTTGCCTGCAGGCGGAGGTCTACGAAGAGCATCCCGACTGGCGCCGTATCGCCACCAACACCACAGCCATTCCTCAAATCGACATGGAAAAATTCTCCCATGGCGGGATGCTCTGTCTGCTGGGCCCCTACGGCGACTTCATGATCGAGATCCTCGCAGAAATCGTCACCCGATTCCCGGATGTTGATGCCTTTAGTTTTGATGGTCTGCACTATGGGGGTGTCTGCTACTGCGAACATTGCCGGACGAACTTTCGAAATGAGACTCAATCAGAAATCCCTGATGCAGACCTCAACAACCCGGCCTTTCGCCGTTATCAGCATTGGGCTGATCGCCGGATGGAAAACCTCGTGCAACGGATGCAGGTTCGACTGAAGGGACTCAAGCCCGATCTCGGTCTGGTGACCTGGACCACCAACGCGGGACGCTGGGGACACTTCCTTTCGATCCCCCGCAATATGCCCGCACGGATGAACCTGCTGCTGGATGCCCCGGATCAGGAGTTCTGGCTCGACGAAACCAATCGAGGAACCACGATCGTTCCCGCCTTTGCAAACGCCTATATCTGGGCGACGACCAATCATCGAGTTGCCTTTAGCGAACCTTATCTCCTCAGTCACGGCAATCCCTATGGAAAAGACTCGTTCCCACCCCACGAGATTGAGCGGCGGATGATGCTGGCGCTGACCTATGGAGCTTCACCCAGCATCGCCGTGATTCAACCAAAGCATCTGCAACAGGAACTTTATGCGGTGATGGATGAGGTCCAGCGACGTAAACCCTGGCTCACCCAAAAGCAGCCCGAGCCCTGGGGGGCGATGGTCATGTCCGACAATACGCGCAATTTCTATGGCCGATCGGCAGTCAAGGTCGAAGAACGCTACATGGCGAATGTGCTTGGTCAGTTCCGTGCCGCACAGGAGGAACACCTGCCTGTGACCGTCATCAACGATTGGAACCTGAATCCAACGGATTTGTCCCGTTATCGTGTGCTGATCCTCCCTAACTGTGCCAGTCTTGACGAGACGCAGACAGCCGCGATCGACGAGTTTGTCCGAGAGGGAGGAGGTCTCGTTGCGAGTCTCGATACGTCTCTGTTCGATGAATACGGCGATCCCCGTAGTCGATTCTCGCTTGCGGAGGTTCTGGGGGTGGAGTACCTCGGGTTGCTCGAAGCAGGGCCTGCTCCCGCCACCGCCGAGCTGGATGTGAATTTTGCCATTTCAATCGGTCCTGATTACTGGGAAAAACGAAAAAGTGTGTTTGATTTCCGGCAGGAGACGGATTCCTTTCTGAATCAGGGGAAGATGAAGACCTATGTCGGTCCCGATCCGGTGACCTTCAAAGGTCCCGCGGTCAAAGTCAAAGTGCACGATCCTGCGGCTCGAGTGATCGCAACCATTACTGACAAATCGGCAGCCGGTTCGCCCTCACTTCCCGCCGTCGTCACGCGGACTCACGGAAAAGGCCGGGTTGTCTACTTCGCGGCGGGACTCGATGCCGGCTATTACCTGTATGCTTATCCTTATCAACGTCTCGCCTTAGCCCATGCAATCCAGTGGGCCGCCTCCGCTCCTCAACCCGTGACGATTAAAGCACCGATGTGCGTCCATTCCACGGTCATGCGGCAACAGGATGAAAATCGGACTCGACTGATCGTGCATCTTTACAGTGATCTCAACACCACAGCGGCACATGCCTTTCCCAATGACGATGTGCCGCTGCGGGAAGAAGTGGTTCCCATTCACGACATCAAAGTGACGTTATCACCTCAGTACCAGGTCCGCCGAATCCACCTGGAACCGGATGGACTTGATCTCAAACCCGAAAAAACGCCTGAAGGAGTAACCGTCACCGTTCCCCGGCTGGATGTTCATACCATGGTCGTCGTGGAACTGGACTGACTCACTCTCGGTCCGTTCGATCATGAGATCTTGAGGTCGTAGAAGTGTTGAGAATCAGGTCGATTCATCCGGTTCCGTCCGTAACTTCCCATACGCCCGCTCTGTCGCACTGATCGCGATCGGGACGCACGTGCTCAGCGATTCGTCTTCACGACATCTTTCTTTGGATTCCATCGTTCGTTCAAAAGAGTGGTCAATTGCTCGACCCGCTCCGGAAACCTGGCGGCCTCGTTCCGCTTTTCATGAGGATCCTCCGTTACGTGATACAGTTCGGGGGCCGCATCCGGTTGAGTGGGAACAATCAGCTTCCATTCAGCCTGTCGAATCCAGCGGTGTGTCACGCTCAGTCCCGGTTTGCCCAACTCGACACAGTCGTGCAGGTAAATCTCGCCGTAGACGTCGCTCCGATTGATGGGCTGACCTTCACGAATCAGCGGCAGCAGGTTCAGTCCGGGCATTGAGTCGGCAGGCCAGGCGTTGCAGGCGGCCAGAATCGTCGGGGCAAGATCGATGGTTGAGACCAGTTCCGTTCGGCGACCGGGGGTAATCCAGCCGGGCCGCCGGAAGATGATGGGAGTCCGCACGCCATCTTCATAGGGCGTATTCTTACTTCGTGTCAGAAACTGGTCCCCCTGTCTGACGGGACCGTTCGTCTGCAGCCAGCCATTATCGACCACATAGACGATGAGTGTATTTTCCTTATATCCATGCTCATCCAGCCAGTTCACCAGTTGGCCGCAGGTCTCATCAAACCACTCGCACATTGCCCAGTACTTCGCCTTTCTCAGATCCCGATCAGGCGACAGGTATTTATCCAGGATGCGCTGCGGCGGATTGTGCGGCTCATGAGGCAGCATCGGTGCGTACCAGACGAAAAACGGCTTCTCGCCACATGCTGTGATGAAGTCATAAATCGGCTGCATGGTCTGTCTGCCGATCACCAGGCCGTCGTCGCCATGTCGCCCTTTGGTCGTCATTCCCTGAGTGAACCCGCCGTTCGAGAAATGCCCCTCCCAGAACTTCCCCGTTTGCAGGCTCTCATACCCCTGATCTTTCAATCGCCGTGGAATCGTCGCGGCCTTGCCGAGGAACGGCAACATCTCGCTGCGGTCAATCCCCTGCGGTGGATCGTTACAGCAGATCTTGTGCTGGCTGGCGTACAGGCCCGTCAGCAACGTCGCCAGACTGGCGCGACACAGGGATGTCGGCACGTATCCGTTGGGAAATAACGCTCCTTCTTCTGCAAGCCGATCGATATGCGGGGTCTTGACGACCTCATGTCCCATAAACCCATAGTCGGTCCAGCCCATGTCGTCACCGATCAGCATGACCACATTTGGCGGGCGTTCCGCCGCATGGGCGATGTTTGTCGCAACAAACCAGACACAAGCGACAGCACCCGCGACAATCCAGGATGCGAATCGGTTTCGGACTAAACTCATGGGCAGCACCTCTGACAGAGCGTATCGGACAGAAATCTCTCGCGGGCGACTCGACCTGATCATCTTTCAGTTTACAATCCAGTATGCAAAATCACTCGACGGAATCTACGACGCCCGTTGTCTCAGATCGGACCACCGCTTCCACGAACGAAGCGAAATCGCTCGGAGGAAGCCGATCCCGCTTTGAGCTTTACCGGCGACAGGTCAAAGACAAAGAATTGCCCAGCGGAGGAATTCATTCCTCCGGTCATGAGCGAAGTGCAAAAGACCGCGTCCGCTCAGCTCCGCAACTCGTCTGGGAGTTTTTCAAACTCCTCAAACCGTTCCGGTGGCAACTCATCTGGATCCTGGTTTCCGTGACGATTGCGACACTCATCGGCTTGCTCCCCCCTGCCGGGACAAAATTCATCATCGACTACGGCCTCACCGGCAGACGGCTGCCCGACTGGGTGCTGCAGCGGGTTCCCTCACTGGAAAATCCTCGCCGGTTGCTGTTACTGACCGTCGTGGCCGTTGCCGCTGTCTCGTTGATGAAGATCGCCGTGCATGTCTGGGGGCGCTGGTACGCCACCAAAATCTCGAAGCAGATCCAGCTCAACCTGCGACGACAGGTCTTCGAGCATGCGATTCGTCTCCCCCTGCATCGCATTCAGGAAATTCGGTCAGGTGGAGTCGCCTCGATCCTGCGGGAAGATGGAGGGAGTGTCGGGGAACTCGTTTTCGGGATGTTGTTTAATCCCTGGCGAGCCATCATCCAGTTGGCAGGTAGTCTGTTCATTCTTGCCTGGGTTGACTGGACTTTGCTGTTGGGGGCCTTTGTTCTGCTTCCCACGGTCTATTTCACACACCGGGCCTGGATCAACAGTATCCGCCCGCAGTTTCGCGTGATTCGCAAACAGCGTGAGCAGATCGATGCTGGCGCCACCGAAGCGTTTGCCGGAATGAGGATCGTTCGCGCCTTCAGCCGGCAGAAGCGGGAAGCCGCCCGCTTCACCACGGAAAACAATCTGATGGCCCGGCAGGAACTGTATGCGTGGTGGTGGATGCGGTTCATTGAAATGGTCTGGGAAACACTGATCCCGATCTCCAGCGCGGGTCTGCTGTTCTACGGTGGCTGGCGAGTTCTCGATGGACACATGACCGTCGGTGACCTGATGATGTTTCTGGTCTACCTACTGATGCTGCTCGAGCCACTCGCCACACTCGCCCAAAGCGCTACACAATTTCAGAATAGCCTCAGCGGACTCGATCGCGTTCTCGACCTGCTGCAGGAGCCGCGCGAGATGCCCGCGTCGTCCCATTCTGTAAAAGCGGACCGCCAGCAGATTGCTGGCGAGGTCGAGTTCAAGGACGTCTCATTCACATACCCCGGTACGGAAGCCCCTGCACTGAGTGATGTCAATCTGCGGGTTCGTGCGGGACAGACCGTGGCCTTGGTCGGCCCGAGCGGTGCGGGCAAGACAACTCTCAGTAATCTGGTCGCCCGCTTCTATGATCCGACTTCGGGACAGGTCACACTCGATGGACGGGACCTGCGTGACTACGACGTCGAATCGTTTCGGTCGCTGCTCGGCGTCGTTGAACAGGACGTCTTCCTGTTCGACGGAACCATCAGCCAGAACATTTCGTACGCGCGACGCGATGCGACCCCTCAGGAAATTCGTGCCGCGGCCGAAGCCGCAAACGCCGCAGAATTTATTGACCGACAGCATGACGGCCTGCAGACCGTGATCGGCGAACGAGGCGTTCGCCTCAGCGGCGGACAACGCCAGCGTCTGGCCATCGCTCGTGCCATTCTGGCGGACCCCCGGCTGCTGATTCTGGACGAAGCGACCAGCAATCTCGATACCGAGAGCGAACGCCTGATTCAGGAAAGTCTGGCCAAACTAATGCAAGGCCGCACCAGCTTCGTCATCGCTCACCGCCTCAGCACGATTTCCAGCGCGGATCTGATCGTCGTCATGGAAAACGGCCGGATCAGTCAGACGGGGAGCCACGCGGAACTGATGAGTCAGGGGGGAAAATATCGCGCGATGGTGGAGCAGCAGATCCACATGACGCTCGGCACAATCTCGTCGGACTCACCCCGAGCGGTGTCGGCAGTCTCTCATCATGAAGTTGTCAAAGAACATTCCGCGCACCGACGGCCGTGAGGGGCCTAAACCTCCCAGTCCCCCACCGCAGCTGCATTTGACCACGCAGAGGGGAAATGAAATGCACGTTGCACGTGCGTGAGCATCTTGAGCATCTAATCACGAAACCCCTGTTTTTCAGGGGCTTGGATTAGATGCTCAAGGTTGGGCAACTTGAGCACCTTGAGCATCTAATCGGGAGCCCAAAAGTGGTCCGGCATTTCCCCGAACGAAGGTCTGCGTACCGTCATTCCACGCATGCTTCGGCATTTCTGGTCCCCCCTTCTCGTCACACAACAAAGATCAGTCCCATTCGGCCAAACCAGCGCGCCTCGCTCGTCACCGAATCTTCATGCCCGTCATCCGGACGAAACCGGATCAGGCATTGCAGGCAGCACCAATCTCGCCCTCCCTGCCAAGGCCGTGCGATATTTATGTTACATGGTCTATAAAAAACGTCAAGAGGTGTTGTCGCGGTGTGAGTCGTGGCGAGAGCAAAAACTGGCAGCTTTCCAGATGAGGGCGTACGCAATCAAAGGGCAACAACCGGATTACAGGCGGGGTGGCGGGTGACGGGGTGGCCCAGACGTCGCTTTAGACGTCTGGGTTGCCATGCAACAAGAGGGATCGAAGCTGAGCGCCTAACACAGGTCGCGTCTCGCCTCTAATGAACCTGCGGGGTGGCAGGAAAGCGTCGTTCGGAGCGAGGTTGCGGACTTCATCTGATGATGCCGTAGGTGCTCGCGCCTTTTGTCGCACGAGAACGTCACGACGTGAAACTGCTCCCCAGTGTCGTAAACGCGTCTTTCAACCACGGTAGACAGAAAGAAACTGCGTGATGTGATCCAAAAAAGGGAACACTCACGGTATCACATCATGTCGCTTCGCGACCCAGCCGCCCTGAACAGGAGGTCGGGCTCCCTGCGGAGGACTCAATCTCGACCCACAATAATCCCGGATAGACAGAAATATTCGAAGCATTGCCTACGCTCGAATCAACTACAATCTCATCGATGTTGCTTCACTGCTATTATTTTGGTTGCTTTGCAATCCGAGTGCCAACAACAGTCGACCGATTAACTCAAATTGTGATTACAATGTCAATTAGAACATAACTCAGATATCATCCGATGAGATTCGCCCTAGAGAATCTCGACATCGTGGTGACCCCTCATTAAAGAGAGAGATTTAAATATGGTGAATAATGAGAAGCGCTGGCGTTCTGGAGTGCTTCTGGCTGTGTTGCTACAGTCGCTCACAAACATTGGATGCTATAATTCTAGTTCGTTTTCCGGGCATTTTTCAGTGCTGAATTCCTCGGACACTACCATTGTAGTTACAGCATGGGAAGGTTTCGATGTTGCACAACCTTTACATGGGACGTTCGCGCCAGGCTCGCAGAAGAATGCGATTTATGGATGGCAAGACAAAATCCCAAAGACTGTAGTGGTTAAATGGGTTGACGAAGGCGACGAAGCACTCAAGAGACAGGAGATCGACCTAACGGACGTCGTTCCCGCCAGTGTAAAAGGGTCAACGCAGTTTGAGCTTAGTAAGGATGGCAAGTGGAGTGCGTCATTCGTGAAAACTGTCGAAGTGAATTACAGATAGAATGAAGGACAACGCTGGGTGGCCCGACCGACTTTTCGGGGGAGGTTGGGTGCCGTTTGAACTTCCTGTGCTCTGGCTTATCAACAGGCTCTTCGACGTCCGAGCAGGTTTGGGTGACCCTCATCCGTTCGTGCCGACGTGGACGTCGGCGGTCCCGGGATCGCCGACGTCCACGTCGGCTTCCTCTGATCTCCACCTCATGTGAGAACTCAATACAGGTTACGGGGTGCCATTCCGCGCGGGGTGGCCCGACCGCATGTTGAGGGCGGTTGGGTGCCGGAGGCACAAGATGCAATACCGTTGGCTGGCCATTGCACATTCGTGCTCAACATCATCCGCTTCCAAACCAGACGGTTACCGAATCGGTCAACCAAAAGCTTTCTGTTCAAAGTGCCAGCGAGCCGAACTCCACCGCCAGTCCCTGGCTGGTTCCACCAACCCGGGCCGAACGGGATTCATGTGCATGGAGCCCCGTTTTTCTTTCACCTTGGCCCGCGACCCAATGTCGAATCGTAGTCGCGTGCCTGCCAGATGGGTTCGGTGGAGTCAATCACCCTGCGCCACTGATACCCAAACAGCACAGAAGACTGTCGCATTCGTCACCTCGATGAGTATGTATCTTGCATTACCTCGCCAGTTGCTTCAATTAGGGCCCTGGTCAGTTACAATCTCTCCCCGTCCTGTTTTGAATTTTGTTGTGTTCCCTTTTGTCCCTCATGGTGAGGAGGCTTCAAGGCTTCAGTCAACTCCCCTTACGTATTTTGCTGTTCCGGGCATTCTTTTCTTTTAATCTCTGTGAATCCCAACAAATGAGCCACGTGAGGCAGGCCGCAACGGAGAATAGAATGCAGATATGAAAGAGAATGTACTGAACCGCGTCGTTACGTGACAGGAGTACCGAGAATTCGTCGCTTTGCAGAATAACGCCAAGAATAATAAGTAAAACAGTATATAATACACCAGCGGCGGTCTGGGGCGAGATGTTTTTCCTTAGAATCAAGGCGATGACGACGCCAGCTATCACAGAAGCGAGGAATATTGCAGCAACATTATGGTTGTTCATGACATTGTAGTCAGGAGGTGCTGCAAGCGTTGTATGTGATTTAAGTATGCTATACATCTCAATTGTACCCTTCACGTATTTTATGTATAGGAGGCGATGCCATTTCATAGAATCCCGATTTAAGTTCCCATAACCTCGCTGGGTGGCCCGACCGCCTGTTGAGGGCGGTCGGGTGCCGGAGGCACAAGATGCAATCTCGACGGCCGGCCATTACAGATCCGTGGTCAATTCATCATCCGCTTCCAAACCAGGCGGCCACCGAATCGATAAACCAACAGATTTCTTTTCAAGGTACCAGTGATCCGAACTCCACGGCCAGTCCCTGGCTCGTTCCACCAACCCGGCCCGAGCGGGATTCCTGTGCATGTTGTCCCGTTTTTCTTCCATCTTGGCCCGCGACCCAATGTGGAATCCGTAGTCGCGTGCCTGCCAGGTGGTTCGGTAAATCAATCGACACTTGGCGGATTGCAGATCAGAGCTTGCAACTGTCCCAAGCGAATCCTCATAAACGGCGCAGCTGAAAACATGCTCCTTTCAGCATTTATCTATGCGTCTGGGAATTGGTGGTTGACGAGCGTCTTTCAAAAGGCGGCATTGTTCCGAATGCCGAACTTCGTCAAGAACTTCCTTCACGTTCCCCCTCTGAAGAGCCTCTTGAATTGCGTTTACGGCCCGAAATCGTTCTTCGAAATAATCGGGCAAGTCCTTTCCGTTGTGCGTAAGTCGTCTGAATATATCCAGAAACTTTTGTGCCGAAGCAAATCTGCCTAAGTAGGCATTTAGTGCAACAAGTGTGTGCGCATCCGGAATTGTCTCAATAGCAGACTTTTCAGAAAAGTGACAAACTTCGATCGCGTTCAGTGGAGAAGCAATTGAAGGGACAAACTGTTCCCGCATCGCTTTACAAACTCTTTCAAATTTCGAATCGTGATCACGGGGAAACACTTCTCTCAATGGATAGTCAAGAAAGCTGAACAGCATACCTGAATGTTTCGCGACCAAAACAGATACCGCCGTGGCAGGTCTGTAAGCTCCACCTGACAGCCTCTCGAACCAAACTTGCTGTGCAACCGGCCCCGAGATTCTTAAGAAGCCTTCCCCTCCCACTTCGGTCCATCCTTCGAAGAATCGTCTATACGCTTGAAGATACGGACGCAGCTCTTTTTTTGTCATTGTTCTTAAATTGATCGCCATTATGGTCTCACCTCTATAACGCGAAGTGTAGATGCAGGCAGGTGCTTGCGCCTCTTGTCGCGCGAGAACGTCACGAAGTGGATCTGCTTCTCAGTGTCGTCAACGCGTCTTTCAACCATGGTGAACAGAGGGAATCTGCATGCGGTGCTCCCAAAAAAGGGAACACTCAGGGTATCACATCATGTCGCTCCGCGACCCAACCGCCCGTGAACAGGCGGTCGGGCCACCCTGCGATACTGAGAGAAGAAACCAAGCAGAAGCAAGGGTTGTCGCTATTGTTAGCATCGCCAATGGAACGACGATGATTCTAAGCACTTGATCCGGCTCGGTATCTACGGCAAGCGTGATTCCGCAGAAATCTGTGTACCAATCAAACCCCTCTCGGCAAAGGGGTTCTTCTTTCGCGCCGCCAATACTCTGAGGCCAGATCACACCGAATGGGACTTCCATCGGTTCAGACGGACTGATAATCGAAAACCCCGCTCCGTCAGAGTTTGACATCAGAGCACAAACAGCCCACGGCGACTGAACTACGCAAACATCAAAGTGATAGTAGCTGCGGATCCATGCCGTCGCAGATGCGCATGCCAGCAGCAGCGTCACGCATCCGACTTTCCATCGCCATCCCCTGAAGACTTTTCGTATCATTGTCCCATTCATGGTTCATGTGGCCTTACTCGTTGTCAGAGCGTTCTGAAGAAACCGGGGGTCGGGCCACCCCGTGGTAATTAGCGTAATCTTTATGTGTTAAATGCATAAACTCTGAGCAGATTGGCGCCGCGCAGCGAGTATCGATACTGATTCCGTGTCATCAGGCTGATGCCAACGAGACCTCCATTGCTCCAGATAGGGCGCCCGTATGCATAGTTCCCCAGCTCTTCACTATACTCAAGGGAGAGATCACGGTCTCTCAGCACCATTAACCTGTGACGGACATTCAAGCATCCATGTTCCATGTCTCCACAATCGTGTTGGTGAGTGGGATCCGGGTGCAGGTCGCGAGCGACGAAGATCAGCATTCCCTTGATAAGCCGCACCGACCAATCGTCAGCAAAGCCCGCGATCGTCATTCTGCGTTCTTGCAGAGTCGCTTGAATGCGATTCAATCTGAGTTCAGTATGTTTTAGAATTGATGCATCGAATATCAATTCAGCTGTTAGCGTTCCATAGTACTGGAAACCACAGCACTGTCTGATTCGCCATGGCTGACCGTCGATTCGTGCCTGCAGATCTGAGTTTGTCTTGAGCAATGTATCAACACCATTCTCGCTAGGTACATGGTCACCAATCTCGATTTTGCATCGCCGATTTACCCGACCCGTCCGCGGATCAAGAAGGGCACCATCCTGTGTCAAGACACACCCCTGATACTCGCACAATGGAAAGTCACCTTCATTGTTGACTGGCA
>NZ_DASWWZ010000739.1:0-10651 GCF_036405755.1 Schlesneria sp. | reverse complement strand
ATGCGGCGGGAATGAGTGAACGAGTCGCGGCAAAAGCGGGTCTGCAGGAAGTCGGGCTGGCCTGCTTTCTGACTGCCATCACCACCAGCATCGGCTTCTGGTCGCTCTCGCTGGCTCAGCACGTGGTCGTTCGGGAATTCGGCTGGAGCTGCGTCCTCGGGGTGGTCTTGACGGTCATCGCGATTCTGCTCGTCATTCCCCTGGCCTACTTTTCCAGGACGGCTCAGTTTTTCCGCCGCGTGTTCGGCCACCGGGTCATGGGAATCCGTCTGGAACCTGTAGAGCACAACGAAGGCTTCGTCGAAAAGCACCTGCATCGGGTGACCGGAATCGTCGACTGGGTGCTGAAGCGGCCGAAGCCGATTGCGTGGATGGGCATCGCCGTGACACTCATCTGTGCCGCAATTGCTTCTCAGTTGCGGCCCGACGAGCGGCGGTCCAGCTTCCTTCCGGAACGAGCCGAAGCGACGAAGGCCCTGCATCAGATGGATCGTGCCTTGGGAGGACTGGAATTTTCCGAAGTGAAGATTCGCTGGTCGGCAAACATTCCCTCGGATTCACCTGAGGTCCTGAAGGTGATCGTCGCAGTCGACGACCTGCTCAGATCCGAGCCATTGATCGGCACGCCGATTTCGATTCGCAGCCTGCTCGATGCACTGCCCGGCGACAGCCCCACGGAAGAACGTGCCTCAATGATCGAGCTGCTGCCTGCACCGCTCAAGCGGGCGTTTTACAAGCCGGAAGACCTGTCCGCGACGGTCACCTTTCGAGTTCAGGACATTGGCATCGCTCAGTACAGCACGGTTTTCGAGCGAATCGAGAGTCGCCTCGCGCAGATCATGAGCGAACATCCTGATTTCCACCTGCATCTGGCCGGGCCAGCAATTCACCGCTGGCGTGATCTTTACCGTATTGCACTGGATCTGGGCTCCAGCCTGGGCAGCGAAACCTTCATTATCATCTGCGTGCTGGGACTGGTCTTCAGGTCCGTCCGCATCGGACTGATTGCCATGATTCCCAACATCTTTCCGCTCGTGATCTGCGCCACGTGGATGGTCTTTACAGGCCAGCCACTGGAAATCGTCACCGTCTGCTGCTTTACCATTTGTCTGGGAATCGCCGTCGATGACACGATTCATTTTCTGACACGGTTCCAGGAAGAACTGCCCCGGTCGAGTTCCCGCAATCAGGCGATCAGGGCATCTTTCGAAGCGGTAGGGACTTCGATGCTGATGACGACCATGGTGCTGGTCGCCGGTTTTGCCACGGTCACATTCAGCGACATGCGAGATCAGCGGATCTTCGCCAGCATGGGGGTGATGACCATGCTGACGGCGATGATCGGCGATCTGATCGTGCTGCCGGCAATCCTCTCGCTTTACGCGGAACCTGCGAAGGGTGAGATCGCGCAGTCAGACAAGACGTGATTGATACCCGATTCGAAGGCGGAAGCGAGGTGGCGAAAACCAGGACCTGAAGAGACACCTCGATGGAGGTCGTACGAAACATTCGTGGATTCGCTGAAATAGAGCCCCTGTACCTGATTCGCTGCACTACTGATTTGCGGGCCTAAAAAACACAGAACCGGTCGCGGGCTGTAACTTGATCGACGCATTTGTGAATCGCGAGAGATGCCGTTAAGTTGCCGTGTGCCCTTCTTCGAGGAACAAGCGCCTGGCGAGGGTCGAAATGCCCGTAGCGTGGCCAAGCTTCAGCGAGAGTTTTCGAGCTATTTCGAGTCCGTGACGGGATACACAGTCAGAACCTCCGCATTCAAAATGCGTCAGTCTCTGCGTGGATAAAGTGAAGCGGAACTCAGTAAAGGAAATCGTTGTCTCATGTCGCGTGAGCCGTTGTTCAAAATCAGTGATGCAGGACTCTTTTGCCCACGTGGGGCGTTCTACATCGATCCGTGGGCCCCTGTCGCGACTGCGGTCATCACTCACGCGCATGCCGATCACGCTGTCCGAGGATCGAAGCGCTACGTCACGGCGGAATCGGGCCGACTGATCCTCTGGTCTCGCATGGGACAGCATGCCCGCATTGAAGGATTGGCGTTCGGCGAATCAATCGATCTCAACGGAGTGAAAGTTTCGCTTCATCCCGCCGGACACATCCTCGGTTCGGCTCAAGTCCGGGCCGAGTACAAAGGCGAAGTCTGGGTGATCTCTGGTGACTACAAGGTGGCACCGGATGCGACGTGTGCTGCATTTGAACCGATCCGCTGCCATACGTTCGTCACCGAGTCGACCTTCGCCCGCCCCATCTTTCAATGGGAACCCCAAGAGGCGACGTTCGACAAGATTCATGCGTGGTGGAAAGCCAATCAGGAGCAGGGCGTCGCCAGTTTTCTCTTCGGCTACGCCTTGGGCAAATCGCAACGGCTGCTGGCCGGACTCGACTTGTCGATTGGTCCCGTCTTCGCACATCGGGACATCGAATCCGTGAACGTCCTTTACCGACAAAGCGGAATCCCCCTTCCCGCCGTGAGAACCCCCAATGCAGGCATGACGCTTGATGAATGGAATCGATCGTTGATTCTGCAGCCACCGGCCGCTCGCTGGACACAGGGATTTCCGCATCTCGGGAATTTCAACACGGGGTTCGCATCGGGCTGGATGACACTGCCCGATGGTCACCGTGTCCGACGCGTTCATCAAGGGTTTCCTCTGTCCGACCATGCGGACCATGCCGAACTGCTTTCGGCGATTGCGGCGACGGGTGCCGAGCGGGTCATGGTGACCCATGGCTACATTGATGAGTTCGTCACGGAACTCAAATCCCGGGGCTACGAAGCCTTGCCAATGCGGACCCCGCGCTGTCGGAAACCGCCCAGAATTCCGGGTGACCAAGCCGCAGAGGGGGGTCGCACAGACCGACCCGTTTCCACGGAAGTCCTCGAGGTCTAAATCACCGATGGCAAACCCGCTCGGTCCAGCAGACAGCGAACCCCGGTTTCTGGGTCCATGCTGGCCGGGCAGTATCTGGTGCAAGCGATTTCCCTGATTCGAATTCCGTTTCAAGGGAGTCCTTTCCCGACGCGAGCTGCCGTACGACTCAATTTCGGTGTCAGCCGCTTGATCACTCAGCCGCAGCACTTACCAGACCATCGGTGGGCAGTGTCCCCTCGTTCCAGGTCCTTCCGGAAGAAGGACGGAAAGCACAGCCCGCACGGACACCGTGAAGAGGGACTCCAGCATCGTCGAGTGCGCTCCCGTCGGCTTCAGATGCCTGGCGATCTGGTGAACGGATGCTAAGAGGTCACGGTCATTCTCTGACTCAATTTCACAAAACGGGCCTGAAGTCCTGCCACGAGAATTCCGAATAGAGCGATCGTGTCAGCAAATGGTCGTAGAAGCACAAAAAACCAAGGTGGTTTTTCATATTCGACAGACCGTCTGACGGGGAAAACCGATCATCCCCGCAGAAAGAAAATTCGATCCGCTTCCCCGCTTGACAACGTAAGACAACTCGACTAATGGTTCTATCGAATTGGCTTTACGTACGAAGAAGTTGGATTGCAAGGCCGAAGCAATCTATCGTTATTGAGGAAGCGCAAGCGATGGGTTGGCAACAATGGCCTTGCAGTTTTTGAATATATGCACTGTTTACTTGTATCAATTGATGCGTTCCGAAAGTCCGAGTATTTGAGGTTTGCTCCGATGACGAGAGTCTTGCTCGAAGAAGAACACGTACTGGCCTCTTGGCTCCCGAAGTCACCTGGAGGAATCTTCTCAGGTGCTTTCACAGATGTAGTTGTTGCACCACGCATGGCTGATGATGACGATGTCGCCCCCGGCGATGACGAAGATGGCTTCGGCGATGACGATGATTTTGAAGATGATGACGAACTCGAAGATCTCGACGACGAAGAGGATCTCGAGGACGACTTCGACGATTTCGATGACGATGAGTTCGACGACGAAGAAGATGATTTTGATGACGATGATGATGATGATGACGATGACGACGATGATGATGACGACGATGACGATGATTACTAATCGTCACTTCGCAGTCTGATGCGTTGTTGTGTTGAATAGATCGCAGCACCGGCCGGCTCACATGCCGACCGGTGTTTCGCGTTTTGATACGCCCCAGTTATTTCTCTCAGTTACCATACAGGAGTCGCCGGAATGCCGTGCTTGTGGGATCAGATCAATGAAGCTACGACCTACCTACGGAAGATCTGGCAGGGGACCCCGAAAGTCGGCTTGATCCTCGGTACAGGACTGGGAGGACTCGCCGAACAGATCGAACAACAGGCCAGCATTCCTTACTCCGAAATTCCGCACTTTCCTGTATCGACGGCGCCGACCCATGCGGGGCGGCTGGTCTGTGGTCTTCTTCGTGGCAAGTCGGTCATCGCGATGGAGGGACGGTTCCATTACTACGAAGGCTATAGTCTTGAACAGGTCACGTTCCCGGTACGCGTCATGCGCGCTCTGGGAGCAGAAGTACTGCTGGTAACCAACGCTGCGGGGGGGATCAATCCGCAGCTGGATCTGGCAGATCTTGTCATTCTCGAAGATCACATCAACCTGATGCCCGACAATCCGCTACGCGGCGTAAATGACGACCGTCTGGGCCCCCGCTGGCCTGACCTGTGCGAGCCCTATACTCGATCGCTGATCCAGATCGCTCGCGCATCGGCACTGGAAGAAGGCATTCACCTGCATAAAGGTGTGTTCGTTGCCGTACCAGGTCCCAACCTCGAGACGCGTGCTGAATACCGTATGCTGAAGGCAATGGGAGCCGACGTCGTTGGTATGTCGACTGTCCCCGAGGTACTGGTCGCCGTTCACGGCGGGATGAAAGTACTCGGCTTTTCGGTCGTCACAGATCTCTGTCTGCCCGACCATCTGGAACCGGCAGACGTGCCGAAGATTCTGGCCAATGCGGCGATCGGCGGAGAAAAACTCGCTAGACTCATTCCCCGTGTGATCGAACACATTTCGTAACCATTTCGCAGGGGCTTGCCTTCGTTTTCTGGATGACGGGGACAATGTCAGGACAATTGATTCCCGCTCCGTGTTCCACGCAAGCCCTTCAGTCTTTTCATGCAGTGGCCAGCAGTCCAGGGCTGGCAGTTAGTGTGCCTTATTAGGAATGTCTCATGTCGGAAAGCAAAGCCCCTTCCTCCTCCAGTGACCCTGCCGAAAAAACGACGTACCGCCCCACGCCAGAAACGGCAAGCGTCGTAATTTTTGGTGCATCTGGCGATCTGACGGCCCGGAAGCTGCTTCCTGCTCTCTTCGACTTATGGCACGATGGATTCCTTTGCGATCGTTCGCCGATCATCGGCGTTGCGCGGCGGGAAAAGACGGACGAAGTTTTCCGAAACGAAATCTTCGAAGCGATGGGAGGACAGTTTCGCGGAGGTGAGATTACCCCCGAACAATGGGCACGCTTCTCAAATCGACTCTTCTATCGGCAACTGGATATTTCCGTCTCCGACGGCTACGCCCAGTTCAAGCAGCAACTGGAGGAAATCGAGCAACAACAGGGGACCGGCAGTAATCGCATCGTCTACATGGCAACATCGCCGGACCTCTTCCTGCCCGCGGTCGAGCACCTGGGTGCTGCAGAGATGATCCCCGGACGGGATGACGAGAATTGGCTGCGAGTGGTCTTTGAAAAGCCATTCGGTCACGACCTGGCTTCGTCACAAGAACTGAGCGGTAATCTTCGCCGGCTGCTTCGCGAACAGCAGATCTTTCGTATCGATCACTATCTGGGTAAGGAGACCGTTCAGAACATCTTGCTGTTCCGCTTCGGCAACTCGATCTTTGAACCGCTCCTGAACCGAAACCATGTTGATCATATTCAGATCACGGTCGCGGAATCACAAGGGCTCGAACGAGGTCGCGGTGGTTACTATGACAACTCGGGCGCGCTCAGAGACGTCTTACAGAATCACGTCCTGCAATTACTTTGCTTGATTGCGATGGAGCCACCTGCCTTATTTAATTCGGATGACCTTCACGAAGAAAAGCTCAAAGTCATTAAGGCCCTGAGCCCGGGAAATCCTGGCGATATTTCGAACTGGGTCGTCTCGGGCCAGTACTCCGCCGGAACTGTCGATGGAAAATCGGCCATCAGCTACTTGAGCGAAGAGCGGATCCCGCAGGATTCCCGCACCGAGACTTATGTCGCGATGAAGGTGCAAGTGGACAATTGGCGCTGGGCCGGCGTTCCCTTTTATCTCAGAACCGGTAAGCGACTTCCTGCACGCGTGTCCGAAATCGCCATCCAGTTCAAACACCCACCGCTGAATCTGTTTAATACGGTGGAGTGTGACGGCGACATGTGCGCATTGGTCGGTGCCAAACCGAACAAGCTGGTGTTCCGGATCCAGCCGAGTGAATCGATCAAACTGTCGTTCTCGACAAAGCGCCCGGGCATGCAGTATCAGATTCATCCCGTCACGATGGACTTCGACTACAAGACATTTACCCAGCCATTGCCTGAAGCGTACGAGCGACTGTTGCTGGATGTCCTTCGTGGTGATTCCACGCTGTTCATGCGCAGCGATGAACTGGAAGCCGCCTGGAAGTTCGTCACACCGATCCTGGATTACTGGAACCAGCACAAGATTGTGCCCGAGCCCTATCGCAGCGGGACCTGGGGCCCACGTGCCGCTGATCAACTGCTGCAGAGTGAGGGCCACAACTGGCGCTCCCCGACCAAGTAACTCGCTACGGCAGAATCGGCCATTAGATTTCCGAAAGAGAAGGCGACCTCTTGACTGGGGGTCAAGAGGGATAAACCTGAAGGCTGGCGACATCTCAAGATGTCGCCAGCTTGCTTTTTCTCAAGCTTGTATGGGTGATGTGCATCTTACGCTGCAACGGGGTTGATCGTTACCCACCCATCGGGAAAGGGATCACCCGCGCCTCGACGGGCTGTGACTTCCGATTTGGGTGAATCACGTTCGCCACGAAGGATCATCGCCGAGTTCGCATCTCTCCAAGCCCGCAGGTGCTCACGCGGAACGACTACGGTAATCTACGACCCGTCCGTCTGAACTGTCTGGCAGCAACCGGAAACGGGCGGGAGGCGTCACGTCCTCTTCGCGATTTTTTGCTCGATCCGATCGACGTTGTTGCGGCGATGTTCGCGATCAATGGTGATCGGCTTTGGGATTTTGGTCCCTCGGTCACGAACTCGGATTTTTGCACCCCGGAATACGAAAGAAACCGGACGTGAGAGTCACGTCCGGTTTCTGATTTTTACACGGGAGTCATCGGAAGGGGTTACCGAAGAGCCGCCGCGTTTACGAATTCAGATGCAATCTGAATCAGGGAGAAGTAGGCGTTGGGCAGCAGTCATCCAGCCCGTTGACCTTCGAGAGCGTGATCGCGCTCAAGACCACTGCAGCAATCACACCAGCGGTCAGCAGAGCGATCGTGGGATCGATGCTGCGGAAGCCGCACCACCCGCCTGGAGGGCATTCATCGCAATTGGCATACTGACCGCGGGCACCATTGTGTCCCAGAACGATCAACGCATTCTTGCGGGCGGAAGGGGGTGCCGATTCTTCATTCCAGACGCGGAACAGCCCTTCCGTCGTCCCCGAACTCACCTGATAGGCACCTGGCTTCAGATCGTTGACGGAGAACATCCCTTCAGCGTCCGTTCGGGTCCGAACGATTTCGGCCTTCCCCTGGCGTACGACAACTTCGGCATTTTTGACCACAGCACCCGTGTGATCCACAATTCGACCGGCGAATTCGCCAGTCGACAGTTTCGCAACGTCGGCAGCGACGGAAGCGTGAACCGTGCGACTCACTTTCGAGGTCGCTTCGGCCGCTTGAATGGTCGACATCGGAACGACCATCCCCATCGCGGCGAGAGTGACGGAGATACCTCGAACCAGCTTTAAGATCGGCATAACCCCTCCTTGTTTGTCCAGCGTAATTAAGATGACCCGCGTTCGTGTAGTTAACGATTGAACCGACCCACCCGGCGGGCGATCCTCGATTCACACTGTGTAGCAAGAGTTCTCTACAGCTCGTGCGGGGGAGTGAATCCCAGCGACGTTGTTATCGTCCGTCAGAGTCTGTCTAAAACAAGCTCTTCGGAGTTGCAGGAAAGATCATGTGCATCTTGCCTAAAGTGACATCCAGTCGGTTGGCGGCAGATGCTTGAGCCAAAACGGGCGGATTCTGCATGGTCGTCCCTTTTTTCCCTCCTCCCTTCCCGACGGGGTCGCCGCTGTGATCTGCTTCCCGTTTTTGCTAGAAGCTTTTTTCTTGATACGAGGACGACAGGCTCGTCGCTGAGTTGACGCGATTCACCTGGAATGCCTTGCCCGGCGCTGGCGAATGTCCGGCCCGGACGACAGATCAAAAACATAGCCTGGAGCGAGGACGATCGTGTTGACCCAGAATGCCCCTTACCGCCGCTGGACCTTTCCCGGATTCGACCGGCAACTGGGGGATCGTCCCCTCATCATGGGGATCCTCAATACGACCCCGGACAGCTTTTCCGACGGAGGAAGGTTTCTGCCGGTCGAAGCCGCCGTAGAACAGGCACTGCGCCTGGTTTCCGAAGGAGCTGACATCCTCGACATCGGGGGAGAGTCAACTCGTCCAAATGCGGACCCGGTTCCGCTGGAAGAGGAATTACGGCGTGTCGTTCCTGTCATCGAACGGCTGCGAGACGCGATTGAAATTCCGATTTCCATCGATACCTATAAAGCCGAGGTGGCGCGACAGGCTCTGTTGGCAGGGGCGTCGATCGTCAACGACATTTCCGGGCTCCGTTTTGATGCTCAGATGCTCGACGTCTGTCTCAGGCATCCCTGTGGCGTCATCTGCATGCACATTCAAGGGACGCCCAGGACGATGCAGATTTCGCCCCGGTACGAGAACGTCGTCGAAGATCTTTGCAAAGATTTCGCTCAGCGGCTTGAGGAACTCGAACGGGCAGGACTCGCACGGGAGCGGATTGTGATTGATCCCGGAGTCGGCTTTGGTAAGACAGCCCAGCACAATCTCGAGATTCTTTCGAACATCGGCCGCTTCCGGCAGCTTGGCCGCCCCGTCCTGATTGGGCACTCCCGCAAGGGATTCCTGCAGAAGATCCTGCAACAGAAAATCGACGAGCGATTGTTCGGAACGATCGGTGTCTCGATCGGTCTCGCACAACAGCACGTCGATCTCCTGCGGGTCCATGATGTGGCTGCGAACCGCGACGCCATTATGGCCTGGCGTGCGACGCAGCCACAGGGGACCTTGCCAACTAGCTGAGGATGATGGTGCTGTTGACGGTGTTGCTCAGGGCATTGCCATCAGACACCTGGAACGTGACCGTTCGATTGAACAGCGACGGCGTCAAACTGAGGTTGCGGTAGGTCACCAGTCGCAGAGCAGACTGGAAGTTCGCGACGGTGGCTCCTCCTGGTCCGGCACTGAGGGTCATGACACCGGTCACCGGGTTATAGTTCCCTGTGATATTCCCCGTTGAGGCATTTCCGACAAACTCCAGGAAGTCCTGTCCAGCGAAGAAGATGTTCGACAACTTCACGGTGGCAGACATCAGATTCACATTGTTCGCATCAGAGACCGTGATGCCGGTGTTAATCGGAGTCGGTCCCTGCCCTGCGGTGTAGTTGATGATACTCGATCCAGCGATCACAGGTGGCGAGTTGAAGAAGACCGTACTCGAGACCGAGTTGCTGTAAGCAATTCCGTCAAACACCTGGTACACAATCGTGCGTGGCGACGTCACCGGAGTCGCACTGGCGTTCCAGTAGGCCACACTGCGAAGTGCTGCCTGGAACTGAGCGAGTGTCGCGGATCCGTTCTGAGAAACCAGTGTCAGCACGCCGGTCGTCGCATTGAAGCTACCCGTGATGTTTCCGGTCGCATTCGATGGGACGAATCCAAGTGCATCCTGGCCCGCGATATAGTTGTTACCGATTCGAACCGTCGCCGAGACCAGCGTCGTGCTGTCGATATCGGTAATCGTGATCGCCGTGTTCACCGCCGTCGCCGACTGCAGCGGCGCGTAGCTCAGCACACTCGAACCCGTCAGGATCGGAGGATTGTTGATGGGGGTGTCGTAGATGTCCTGAGCAGTCAGGTCGGCGAACTCGGCCGGCTGGCCCCACAGCCAGTTCTTTGATGCACCACCCGAGATGAAATCGGGTGCGGCGTCATTCAGCACCGTGGCGTCGGCAACCAGACGGATGCTGCCGTTCTGCCCCACTCCGCTCCGGAGTTTGCTGACACGCTGCTCGAACGTGTCTGCGGATTGCCATTCGGCAATAATCGTCGAGAGTGCCGCCAGGTCGTGATCGTAAACTGTGAAGCTGCCGATGACGATATCGTCGGCCGAATAGCCCGTAACGGTATCAGCCCCGGCCCCACCGATCAGCAGACTGCGGCCAGGTCCGGCGACGATCGTGTCTGCGGATTCACCACCCAGCAGGACATTGCCGCGAGAATTTCCCGTCAAGTGGTTGGTCGCATGACCACCACGGACGTTCATCACGTTCGTCACATTTCCGATATTGGTTGCGACGCCATTGGACAGATTGACGGTCACCTGAGTCAGGTAAGACCCGTAATCCAGCCAGTTAAAGCCCCCGAAATTTCCGTCGATCGTACCGGTGATGAGACTGTTCTGGTCCATCATCCGGAAG
>NZ_DASWWZ010000738.1:0-7226 GCF_036405755.1 Schlesneria sp. | reverse complement strand
CTTTGCTTTTGTGTGCCGGATTCTTCCGTCTGGCTGCACGGGCAGAGCTCTTCGCCGCTTCCGCCGACGACGACGAGCCGCGCGAGCGACTTGTGATGCTAACCACAGGGAGAATTCTCTCGGGCATCGTCAGTCGAAATGGTGGTGGATATCTCGTCGAACAACCTAACGGGCGGCTTCAGATTGGGAACGATGAAGTGCAGTTCGTTGTGGACAACCTCAACGAAGGATATCGCAAACTTCGCGACAGTGTCGTGCATCCTACACCCGCTACGCATATCGACCTCGCAACGTGGTGTGTTTCTCATCGGCTGTACGATGAAGCGCAGGATGAGCTCAAAAAATGTTTGAAAGCCGATCCTGAGAATGAACAGGCCCGGCGGTTTCTGCAGCGTCTGACGGATACCATTCGGATCAATACCCCTCCTAAGGGACTTCCGACAACGTCACCGCGAAAATCATCAGAAGGATTTTTGCAACCGGCTGCCGAATCACTGGGCGGGTTGTCCAAGGAGTCGGCGACTCTATTTACCTCCCGCATTCAGCCTCTGCTGCTGAATAAGTGTGGAAATGCTTCCTGCCATGGCGTCACCACTGCCAGCGAGTTTCGTCTATACCCGGCCCGGATCGGCGGCAATGGCTCGCGTCAGACGACCGAGAAAAATCTGGCAGAGGTTCTGAAGCAACTGGATCTGGACGATGTTGCTCGCAGCCCTTTGCTGGAACCGACTCGAGCCAGCCACGGGGGACGGGGAACGATTTTCGTCGGACCCGCCGCTGCGGAACAGATGAAACTTCTGAAAGCCTGGGCCGCTGCTGTCGCCAGAGAGAAAAATCCCGACGCGCGTGACAGCGATCAGCCTGCTTCCATGGCAGGATTCAAGTCGAAAAGAAAATCCACTAAACGAATTGCTCAGGTCGTTCATGAAGCCGACGTATTGAAATCTTCATCCGTGAGCGATGACGTTTCCGAAGACGATGACGATGTAGCACCAGCAGCAGCGACAGATCTGGAGGTCGAAGGCGACTCTTCGGAATCACTCGCTTCCAAAGGGACACGGCCCCGTGAATTAGGAGCAGAGTCGAGCGAAGCAAAAGCGACTCCCCTGAAGCCGTTCGATGCGTTTGACCCTGAAATCTTCAATCGCAACTTTCGTCGACCGTAGAAACCGCGGATCGGCCCGAACGAACCGTTAATCCACTGAAAGGACTCAAAATGACGCGGCAGCAACCTCGACGAATTGCACACTTCCTGCGGGCACAGCGCTGGATTCCTCTTTGTTTGGTGCTGGTTTGCCTTGTCGGTTGTCAGTCGATGTCGGGGGGCAAATCGAAACAGAAAGACCCTTTCGCAGAGGACAAGTTTTCCTGCGGCGAACTTCACTCGTCCAAGGTGAGATGAGCGATTTCGTCAGGTTGCGGGTTGCATCAGTCGACGCTTAAACTATCCACTTAGCGAATTGCTGAATTGACCCTTTCGCATTTCCCAAGAGGATCGCAACGATGACGAATGTTTCGCGCCGTGAGTTTCTTGAAAAGTCGATGTTTGCCACAGCCGCGACGACGCTGGCGGGTTCGGCTTCCACCAGGTGCTTCGCCCAGGGCGATGCACCCAAGGGCGAGAAACTTCGAGTTGCCGTGGTAGGCATCAAGGGGCGCGGTGGTGCGCACCTGGCTGGATTCGGCGAACGAGACGATTGTCAGATCGTTGCCCTGGTTGATGTCGACGAAACGGTGCTCAATAACCGTGCCGACGAAATCGAGAAAAAGACCGGTCATCGCCCGGCCGTCTTCAGCGATATGCGAAAGTGTTTTGAAGACAAGAGTATCGACATCGTGTCGATCGCCACCCCCAATCATTGGCACTCACTCGCTGCGATCTGGGCCATTCAGGCCGGAAAAGACGTCTACGTCGAAAAGCCGGTCAGTCACAATGTCAGCGAGGGACGCCGCGTTGTCGAGGCTGCCCGGAAGTACGGACGGATCGTCCAGACGGGAACTCAGAGCCGTTCCAACCCCGGGATGCGTGAGGCGATTGACTTCATCCACCGGGGAGGGATTGGAGAAGTCAAACTGGCTCGCGGGCTGTGCTACAAGCCCCGTGGTTCGATCGGTCCAAAAGGAAACTACGATATTCCTGCCAGCGTCGACTACGATTTGTGGTCGGGTCCCGCCGAAATCAAGCCACTCGACCGCAAGTCACTGCACTACGATTGGCACTGGATGTGGGATTACGGCAACGGAGATCTCGGGAATCAAGGGATTCACCAGATGGATATCGCTCGCTGGGGTCTCGGCGAAGCGAACATCGGGAATAGCGTTTTGAGCTACGGCGGTCGACTGGGCTATGAAGATGCGGGCGAAACGGCCAATACGCAGGTTTCGATCCACGAATTCGCCAATGGAAAACGCCTCGTCTTTGAAGTGCGTGGACTGAAGACCGAAAAATACGGGTATCCTTACGAAGAAGGTGGGGAAAAGAAGATGACAGACGCCAGTGTCGGTGTCATCTTCTACGGAACCGAAGGGATCATGGTTGTTCCCAGCTACAACGGCGGAGTTGTGCTGAACCTGGAAGGAAAACCAACCGGAATTAAGTTCCAGGGGGGCAATGACCGGTTCCATTTCGCCAACTTCATCGATGCCGTGCGCAGCCGAAAACACGAAGACTTGAACGCAGACATCGAGGAGGGCCATTTCTCTAGTGCCATGTGCCACGTCGGTAACATTTCTTACCGACTTGGTTCGCCGCACACCGTTAAGGAACTGGCTGGCCAATTGAGTGGCGATTCGGAAGCGCTGGAAACACTCGATCGGTTCCGACAGCATCTGATCGACAACAAGATCGACACTGAGACCACCAAGATCACGGTTGGTCCTCGGCTGTCAATCACGCCTGAAGAGACCTTTACGGGACCTCATGCCGATGAGGCGAACAAGATGCTGACCCGGGAATATCGGTCACCTTATATCGTTCCCAGAACGGAAGACCTTTGAAATTCGTTTCGGCGATCTTTGGTTGAAGATCTCGATCTGGGAAGTCCATCGAACGTGATGTCGGGCGCGAGTCCGGCATCCGTTCGTTTATTACCGCGTCGGTAAGGAACACTGGATCTTGACTCAACTCACCTGCGAACTGCATACGCCTGTGAATCAACGGGGTCGCCTGGAAGAGATCGCGTTTCAATACGGTCAGGCGTATGACAGCTATCTCGCCACAGAAGGGCGCCTCAGGCAATTCTGGCTGAGAGACGGTTCCGCAGTCATTGTGTACGTCCGGTTAGGTCGTTTCGTACATGTTCAGGGAGGGCTTCTCGGGCCCGCATCACAACACCCTGCTCTGTTAAGGGAATTCAAGGCATTTCTGGAGCGGAAGCGGTATCAGGCGACGTTTTACAACGTCGCGGATTCGAACCTTGAACTCTTCCGAAGATCTGGTTTTCAAGTCACCAAGTGGGGCGAAGAACCAATCCTCGATCTTCCTGGCCTGACATGGGGGGGAGGTGATTTTGAGTGGGTTCGGCGACAATCCAATTTCTGTCGGCGGAAGGGGCTGTCGGTCATCGAGTGTTGCCACGACAGCTTTACGCCTTCGGCATGGGCCGAATTGCTGAGAGAGGTTCGATCGATTGCAGACGAATGCCTGTCGATTAAGCCGCAGCGAGGCGACGTGACGTTCTTTAATGGAAGTGTGGCGCCAGAACGTTGGGGCCGCCGCCGTCTCTTCGTCGCTCGATCAGATCACGGGGTGGGGCGAATCGAAGGTTTTCTCATTTGCCTCCCCTACGATGCCGGCAAGCAATACGCCATCGAAACATATCGTCGGCGGCTGGATGCACCCCGGGGAGTGGTCCCCTTTCTGATGCAGCAGGCTGTTGACCATCTGAAGCAAGAAGGGGTGCGGGCCGTTTCGCTATGCCTGTGTCCGGCCGTACGGACCGAGAAACTGGAAGGGGATAGCTGGATCATCCGGCGCTGTCTTCAATTTGGTTTCAACTACGCGTCTCTCTTTTTCGACATGCCGGGCGAGTACCACTTTAAGAGTCGATTCCGACCTCGATTTGTTCCTCGTTACATCTGTCACTGGCCAGAAGCATCCGTCTGGTCGATGTGCTCCCTCATCCAGCTTTCTGGGGCACTTAATCTCGACTTGAACCGCCTGGCGGGGATTCTCTGGCGTCGACTGGTTCGGCCTGTCACACGTAGGAACCTGTCGACTCCAGAGAAGCAGCAACAACCGAATCCAGCTCCCGGTTCGGGGAACCTTTCCCCTCTCGATTCCGCTGTCGGCAAACTTTCTGCCGATTTGGAAAAGACGGGTCTTTCGCCGTAGAACGGAAGCGGTCGAGTGCGCATCCATGGCTTCTCGACTGCAGGGGGCCTGTTGATCTCGTCCTTGCGCAATCGTGGGCTCGCGAAATGACCGCTTCCGTTGCCTTCAGTCTGATAAATCGTCGCTTGCAATCGGCCAGATGACTGGGATTGCGATCATCCGATCGGTAAAGTCTTGCACGTTAATTCAGACTGCGAGAAGGCAAACTGGAGGCAACTACCCCGTGAATTCCGAGACATCGCAAGACGGACGTATCGACGAGATCAATCCAGGGTGCCTGCCCGCCTGGGAACGGGCCGACCTGCCTGAACCGTTGCCATTCGGTCTCGTCAATCTTTTTCGGACAATTGGTCCGGGAGCCATTCTTCTCGCCGCAGCCATTGGAGGGGGTGAATGGATCGCCGGGCCCCTGGCCACGAAAGAGTTCGGCCGGGGAATTCTGTGGATCGCCACTGTAGCAGTCATTCTCCAGACGATATTCAACCTCGAAGCCGTGCGGTACACGCTTTATACCGGCGAACCGATTGTTACCGGCTTTATGCGGCTTCAGCCTGGAAAGCTGTTCTGGGGGTGGTTCTACATTCTGATCGGTGTCGCGCAGCTTGCCACCCCCGCCCTGGCGGCGGCATGCGGAGCAGTCTTATTCGCTGCGATCATGGGGCGATTACCCAACGGCGCAAATGACGTGTGGATTCAGCACATGATTTCCACCGGTGTCATCGTCCTCGCTGTCTTGCTCCTGCTGTCAGGAGAATCGATCGAGCGAGTTCTGGAGCGATTGTCGTGGATCATGATCGTCTTCATTTTCAGCTTTCTCATCGTCGTCAACGCGATCTTTGTACCTGTGTCAGAATCGGTGGCGACGGTTCAAGGCTTTGTGGGGCTGCAACCACGAAACAATAATGTGGACCTGGTGCTGCTGGCGACGTTCGCGGCGACGGCGGGATCAGGAGGGCTCGGTAATCTCGCGATCTCCAACTGGTTCCGCGATAAGGGATTTGGAATGGGGGCCCTGTCGGGAATGTTCGGCAGTGCTCTCGCTGGCGAACATGGCGGGGTCAAACCGATTGGAACAACATTCCCCGTCACGACGGAGAACCTTCGCCGGTGGAAGGTTTGGTGGCGGTATTCGGTACTCGACCAGGTCGCATTGTGGGCGTTCGGATGTCTGCTGGGCATGTTTCTCAATGTCAACCTGGCTGCTGCACTCATTCCCGCAGATGCTGAGCTTCCCGGGATGGCAGCCGGCACCTTCCAGGCGCATTATATGGCCGAGAAGCTCTGGTCCGGTTTCTGGTACCTTGCACTGCTGAATGGGTTCTGGATTCTCTTTTCCACGCACCTGGGCAACACCGATGTGCTGGTCCGCATGGTCTCTGACATCAGTCTTGTTGCGTTTCCGCGGGTACGTCAGTGGCCAGCCAGCCGGGTCTATGCGGTTCTGTTGCTTGTTTTGACTGCGTGGGCCTTGTTCGCCGTTCGCGTCGGAACGGTACTGCAACTGTTTGAGGTGCTCGGTGTCATCGCCTGTCCGATCATGGCGATCGCGGCACTGCAGATTCTGCGAGTGAATACGCGTTTTCTACCAAAAGAATTACGTCCGGCGATGTGGCGGCGGATCGGGCTGCTCCTCTGTTCGCTCGCCTATGGTGGGCTCACGGTCGCCTTGATCATGAAGCAGTTCCGCTAGTCCCGGACGCCTGACCATGGTGACGGAGCAACGCACGGCACCATCCGGCCTATCGGTACGTGACCGCAGGAGCGAGAAACGATTCAGGCCCGAAATGACCGCAAGGCATTTCGGGCCTGATCGTGTAAGGCGCACGTGCAAACCGTTAAATCACCTGAGGGATGAGTTCAATCAGGGTTCTTGATTGATGACGTCAATCATCTCTCGCAAGCGGGCCGAGTCACGGCGGTTGAATCGCAAAGCGATTCGGGGGAGGTCACGTGTGTCGGTGTCCTCCATTTCAAACGAATGCGTATCTGTCCGTTCAATCTTCCCGCCGAACACAATGTCAGAGAACTCGTCGTTGAGTCGAGTCAGCAAATCATCGGTCACCGGCTTTCGTACTCGCAGTACCAGTACATCGCGAATGTACCGCATGCTGTCGTAATTCCGGTAGAAGTTGGCGACTTCCTGAACAGCGACGTTGACGTCATCCGTCAGCTTCACGAGTGACAGATCACGAGGACTGATTAACTGTCGGTCCAGCAGTTCCGTCCGCACGAACTCAAGCCAGTTGGACCAGTAGGTCCCTCCAGGATGTTCGACGCAGATGATCGGCATCATGTCTCGTTTGCCGGTTTGAACCAGCGTCAGGACTTCAAACAGCTCATCCATCGTTCCAAAGCCACCGGGGAACAGCACCACAGCGTGGACTTCTTTCACAAACATCAGCTTCCGCGTGAAGAAGTAGCGAAAGGTGACGAGTTTGGAATCTTTGTTGATGACGGGATTCGCTTCTTGTTCGAAGGGAAGCATGATGTTCACCCCCATCGACATGGCGGTCCCTGCACCTATATGGGCTCCTTCCATGATTCCGCCCCCTGCCCCTGTGACGACCATCCAGCCCAGGTCGGCCATTTGCTTGCCGAATTCGAGGGCGTCCTGGAAGTCCGGGTGAGACGGTGGAGTGCGTGCAGAGCCGAACACCGTGACTTTTCTCACGTTGCGGTAAGGGGTGAAAACTTTAAAGGCGTACCGCAGTTCTTTCAGTGCGCGACTGAGAATCTTCAGGTCACCGCGTGACGCCTGATCGCGATTTAACTTGTCGGCCGTCTCTTTAATCTCTGCGACCAATGTCGCTCGAGCGTCGGCTTCGTAACTCTCGTTGACAAGGGGCGCAACCGGATCCGGCCCGATTGGCGATGTAGAATCAGAACTCATAAA
>NZ_DASWWZ010000737.1:0-8626 GCF_036405755.1 Schlesneria sp. | reverse complement strand
TCGACAGCGTGTCGAACGAGTGAGACGAATTCGCCGGGTGTGAGTTCGGTAGGATCAATCTGCTGAACACGCACTTCCCCCTTGCTCAACCCCTGATTCAATTCAATTCCCAGCGCGGCCGTTCGTTTTTCGAGGGTCGATAGACTTTCGTCGAAGGCAAAGATCGCCGCATGATCCCCCCTTTGAGCCGCCGCGACTGCATACTGAACGGCGACACTCGACTTCCCCGATCCAGCTGGACCTACGAGCACGGTGCTCGTTCCGCGGTCGGGTCCGCCTCCCAGCAGGTCGTCCAGCGCCGCAACCCCACTGCGAATCGATTCCTTCGCATAGGGCTTCGAATGATCGGCTGCCACCAGACGAGGAAACACGTAAAGTCCTCCCGTGCGGATGACGTAGTCGTGAAGCCCTCCCCGGTAGTCAGTCCCCCGGAACTTCGTCACTTGTACACGCCGCCGCGAAGCGCCATACACGGGAGTGAACTGCTGCAACGAAATCACACCGTGCGCAATGCTATGAAGTTGAAGATCCCCCGCTTCGCCTGTCATGTCGTCGAGCAACAAGACGGTACATTTGCGACCGCTGAAGAACTGCTTGAGCGCGAGGATCTGCCGCCGATACCGCAAGGGATTTTGAGCCAACAGACGTAATTCCGAGAGAGAATCCAGCACCAGACGCGATGGCTGGACCTGTTCCACTGCATTTAAGACACGTTTCGTCGTCTCTGCGAGTTCAACCTCTGATGAGAGGTACATGGTGATTTGCGAGTCACCTTGAAGGTCCGACTCATCCGCTGTCAGTTCGATCACTTCCATCCCATCGAGCGACCAACCATGGGACTTTGCCCCCGCACTCAGTTCTTCTTTTGTCTCAGACAAGGAGATATACAGGCACTTCTCACCCGCCTCGACACCCGACAGCAAAAACTGCAACGCAAGGGTCGTCTTGCCAGCGCCTGGATCTCCTTCCACCAGATACATTCGGTGCGGGATCAATCCTCCCATGAGAATGTCATCCAGACCGCTCACACCTGTGGCCGCCCGGTCACGATGGATATCCCGTTCGATTTGGTTTTCTTTTGTCATGTGGTTAATCCCGCCGCGATCCGAATTGAAGTGGCCCAATGAACTTCAAGTCATCAAGCACGACCAGTTCCCTGGCCGTTAAAGTGTTTCCGCGATGCAGTTGCAATTATTCCTCAACAAACGAGAGAATTCAGGCTGCAGGCGAGAATTTCGCGTGACATTGCGGGTTATTATCGAGATTCAACCCGGTGGTTGATGAGCGATCAATCAAGCTGTCAGCCTGCTATGGATAAGCGGAAATCAACTCATCCGCGTCGCCAAACTGATCCTTTCAGTGAGCTTTACTGAGGGCGGCGGAAGGTGACAGCAAATCTGAGGCCGAAGAAGCTCGAAAATTCATCTCAAAAATGGTCGCCTGCTCCTGAGTCAGTGTTTGGTCCATACTGACAGACGGGATTTGCGGCGCGGAACTCTCCCGCCTAAAGCGCTGGCCGCTAGCTCTACTTCAGGCTCGCGAACTCGGTCGAATACCGGACCTGGCCCTGCGGTGCCGCATGCTCGGCGAACTCCAGAACCTGAAAGGCATCGCCCCCACCATATTCATCGGACAGACCGAACTGGCGTGCGGGTTGAAAACCAAATCGGCGGTAGTACTGTGGCTCACCGAGTACCACACACCACTGATATCCTTCTTCCTGGACCGCCCGCAGGCCGGACTGAATCAATGCCGCGGCAATCCCCTGTCTGCGATGTGACGCAGCTACGCAAACGGGAGCCAGGCCTGCTCCTCGTTCGCCCGAAACGACCTGCACCGGGCTGAAGGCGACATGCCCCACAATAGTCTGGTCCAGTTCTGCGACAAGTGAGATAATTAATCGCCCGTTGGCCCGCAGCAGATTCACCAGTCGCGCCTCCTGGGGGCCCGGAAATCCCGCAAGATGAAGCGCATGAATGTTCGTTCGATCCGCAACGGTTTCCGGACGTATGCTCAACATCGATCTGGCCCATTCCCCTAAAAGTTTAAAGTCAAATCCGTAGAATTTCCGTTACGGGCTCTCCCGTGCTCGCGGGATGAGTAAACCCGTCTAACCCAATACGCGAATTGGGATCAATCCCCATCGCTTTGAAGAGCGTCGCACTGAAATCTTCGGGAGTGACAGGCTTATCGCGCACATAGGAGCCCTGGGGGTCAGATGCTCCGTAGACCAATCCCCCCTGCACTCCTGCTCCCGCAATCAGGGCGGAATAACAGGCGGGCCAGTGATCTCTTCCCTGCTCGAAAATCCGGGGAGCACGGCCGAACTCCCCCACCAGGACGACCAGTGTCTGTGCGAGCAATCCCCGATCATCCAGGTCTTCCAACAGCGCTGAAACCGCCTGATCGACACGCGGGAGCGCAAAGCCAAGTCCGAACGAGCCACTGCCGAAAATACTCCCCAGGTGCGAACCCGCCGACGGACCGTGCATATCCCAGGTTTGCGTGTGCACGAATTTCTCTCCTTCGGCCACCCCACACCAGGCCGTGACACTGACCTGACGGACACCCGCTTCCACCAATCGCCGCGCCATCAGCAGGTTCTGCCCCAGCGGGTGATGGCCGTAACGATGACGCATATGAGATGATTCGCGAGACAGATCGAATGCCGCACTCGCGTGAGTCCCCGTGATCAGGTCGAAGGCCTTCTCCTGGAATCGCTGGAATCCGCTGACGGGACTCTTTGAAACGCTTTGTCCCTCCTCCGCATCTGCCGCAATGAGCCTGTCAGAGAGTGCCTGCAGCAGCTTCTGTCGGCTTTGCAGTCGCTCAGGCGCGTTCCCTTCCAGCGGATCAAACCCCGCAAAGTGAAAGTCGCGGGCACTGGGGTTATCGAGATCGGTTCCGACCCGCAATGGTCCGTGACTGACGCCCAGAAATCCCCCTTTCAGATAGCGGGGCTCGACATCGCCTGCCAGATTCTGCAACCAGACATAGGAAGGGATGTTCCGGCGCGCAGGCTGAAGTCGTGAGATGACGGAACCGAAGTAAGGCGTTTCGGGCCTGGGCATGCTATGCCCGGTCATCGCAACATGCATCCCCCCATCATGTCCGGGATTCCCATGCGTCATGGAACGAATGATGGTGAACTTGTCCGACTGCTGCGCCAGTTGAGGCAGGTGCTCGCAGACCTCCAGTCCCGGCGTCCGCGTCGCGATCGGTTGAAAGGGTCCACGAACAATGTCCGGCGCCAGGGGCTTGAGATCGAAACTGTCGATGTGACTCGCCCCGCCGTACTGCACGATGAAAATACATGAGTAGCCAGGCTCCGGCCTAAGAGATGTCGATGTCCGCCCTGGCAGTGGAACTTCGGCAGCAAGCTGCCCGGCACAGCCCAGTCCGAAAACTCCGAGACATCCCTGATGAAGTAAACGGCGACGTGACACTGGCAGTGAATGATGGTTGCCCCCCATGCGCTCGTCTCCAGCTTGTGGATTGCAGGATCAAAATCGCGGGCGTGAATGACCATGAACGACTGTGTTCGTTAGCCCCCTCGCTCTGAACTGCAAGGAGTGACCTGGCAACGGGACATCCTCGGTCTCTCGTGACCTGGATCCGATCGCAATCGCGCACGGTCCGTCAGGCTACCGAGATTCACGCCGTCGTTGCAACACCCTGTCTTCCAATCAGATCCCGTGTAACTCGAAGGGGCAACGTCGAAAATGGTCTCTGAAACAACGAGTCAAGAGAAACTTGTCCGGGAAGATAAACGCCGAAATCGCGGTTCACGACCCCGGCGGAATCTGGTATGAGGCGCATCGGAAGGTCATCGCGCGGTGTTTCTCGCTGGGATTCGCCAGCAGCACACCGTGCGCACAATCGGCACCGCCACGATGCCTGGGAGAGCTGACAAAGCATGAGCAGCGAATGGCCAGCGGCCTGATTCCCGCTTGACTGGCGGTACTTTCCCCCAGCACGATAAGTCAGCAGGTTCTGATGAGCGAAAGAGGCTCCCGCGTTGCCGGCATGCAAGCGGCATCGTTCACGATCCGGGAAACGTTTGAGATATGACAAACATGGATCCACAGTCGAATCCGACCAAGCCTGCACGGAAATCCAAACAGGCCAACCCCGCCACACGGTTCGCTCACGCCATCCTCGAATTGCTCGAAAGCCGCCCCCCTGAAGCCCCTGCCTGGGTGGCTGGTTCAGAATTGATTCACGAAGTCCCGGACCTGACGGCCGAGATCGTCGCCGAAGCCCTTTCCACATCCCCCGCGAAAAGCCGAGTGATCGTCATTCGCCCGCCAGCGCTCGACAGCCCCGTCATACTCAAGGAAAAGCTCGATGTCTGTGCGGCTGATCGTCGTTTCCTGCAGTGGCTGACGGAACAGTACTGCACGGCCGAAACTCCCGTCGTTTCTCTGGGTGAGCTCACGCAGGGACTGGATAAGCGGTTGAAAAAGCTCGTCGAGGCCTACTGGCCCCTCCATCGGGAACAGCTCCCGGTGGGACTGACACCGAAGCTGTTGCAATACGGCCGCAAAAAGCTATTCGCGATTCACGACCAGCGTTTCGCATTGCCCGAAGAGGAACTCAGTCAAAAACTCGTCGAGGCCCTGCACACTCAGAAACAGTCCGGCGGCGATGGATACCCGGCGGGCTGGGAGACGCTGGCGTCTCTCGCCGGAAGTCTCATCGATAACCGGCTGCTGCAACAGGCCGCCTCTATCCCACCGTTTACGAACCATGCTCGAGAACTGACGGAAGGGCCGAATCCGCTTCACGCGTTCATCGGCGATGTTTCGGACATTCTGCTGACAGATGCCTTCCTCAGGCAACTTGTCCAGGCGACCTGCACAGCCGCGCTTCCTGAAGTCAAACTTTCCGTCCTCGCAAAGCAGGTTTCCCGAGATCTGCGGCCATCGTTCGTTGATGGTTGGCTGAAACAGGCCGCTCAGCGACAGGATCTCGGCTTTGGGACTCTGCATTCCGCCGCAACCAAGAAGAAAACGGATGTCCTGATCCGCGACAAGCGGTTCCCCCCTCCCGAACTTGCCCTGGCCGAGGAATTCGTTCGGTACGTGGCAAAACGGAAAGCAATAGGCGAGCGAGCCTATCCGGTCCCCCTGCGTCAGTTGCTGGATGCGAACGCAAGTTACACCACGACAACGATCCGGAATAAGGCCCTGCAATCAGAACTGTTTCGATCGCAGGTGACGATTTCCCTCGCCGAAGTGGCTGATGCCGAAGTTGTCCTGCGGGGCGACGAGGAACAACTGGGCCGCTCCCCGGCCCTCCTGCTGGCAACGCTGCGGTCGCTGCGCAGTCATGATAATCATGCTGTCGCGATCGACAAGCTGGTGAGTTACAAGTCGCTGCATCCAGCCGTCAGAACCAGCCTGAAACTTCACGTAGAAGAGGCGATCGCGAATCACTCGCTGCCGCGGGGGATCGGCGCCATTAGCATTTCCAAAAAATGGTCCCTGTTATTACTGGATGACGTTGTTGGAGCGACCGCCGAGCCCCCCGCAGCGGTGAACCTGCCAGTGCCCTCCTCGACTCCTTCGCAGGCTCCGGACAGGGATGGCAGTCGCTTCGCCGAAGACTTTGATGCGGCATTTGCGAGACTGGACGGAAAGCTCGGGCTGCCGCACTACGCCAGTCTGGTCGATCTGCGTCCCGCCTTACCGCAGTATCCCCGCGATATCTTCGATCGTGAACTACTCAATCTTCGCCGGGCGGGAAAGTACTCCCTCAGCCTGGTCGAAGGGAGATTCGGCCTGACTGACGAAGAACAACAGGCATGTCTGATCGTCGACCATGTCCCTCACCTGCTCGTACAGAAAAAATCCAACGGATCCCACACTCACTGATCCCTTTTTCGGAAAAGGCCAAAGTCATGTCACTGTCGGAACCGACTCGGGAGATGTTTGCCGAGCATCTGCGGTATTCAAATCCGTTCGACGAGAACCGCGTCACGCAGACTGATTCCCTCAGCAACGACGTTCCACAAATCCATGCCGAGGCCTTCTCACAACTGACACTGCGCGCCGAGAAGACGGCTCAGAGTGATGAGATGGGCTGTGGTGTCGTCGTAACGGGCCCTCCCGGGGTGGGGAAAAGTCACCTGCTGGCACGCTTTGGAGACTGGGCACGACGCGAGAAATACCCGTTCGTCTACCTGCTGAATCTTCAGTCCGGTCCCCAGGACATTCTGCGCACGATCCTCAGGACATCGATCAGCATTCTCACTAAAGGGCTGAACAGGACACCCGCACAGACGCGTCTCTATCGGCTGGTGAGCGTCGCCCTGAATCAGGCTCTGGCCGCGAAAGGGATCACTCAGTCGGTCGAACTACCGACAGCCAGGCAGGCCTATCTGTCGCTGCTCAGCCATCTGGATGCCGACCCCGCCATCTATCGCGTCCTTTGGATTTTCTTCGACGATGTAATTCATCAGGCCAACGGACATCCCTCGAATGGACGAGCAGAACTGGCGAAACGCTGGCTTTCGGGGGGCTATCTTGACCCCGTCGAGGCCAGCCAGCTGGAACTGACCGTTTCCAGCGTTTCGGAAGAAGGCTGCTCTCTCAACCTTGAGCAGATGAAGCAGGTGCTTAAAGTCTTGTGTCAGTTCGCCGGATTTCGACATCGGTCATTTATCCTCTGCTTTGACCAGGTCGACACACTCAGCGAAGAACAGGTCCAAAGCTGGTCGGCCACCACGCACGCGCTCCTTGATACGTGTCCCCGCCTGCTGGTGGTCACCAGCGGCGTTGACGATACGTTTATCCGCTGGACCCGTCATCAACTGATGCCTCAGTCCAGCTGGGACCGTATTCGCCAGTTCACGATCAGTCTTTCGGGTATCGACGCCAACGCGGCGAGATCCATGGTCAAAGACCGCCTGGATGGAGCTCTTCGTCCATTCGACACTCTCCCCGAGATCTCGGAACTCCGTTCGCGCGATCCCCTGTTTCCCCTCGGTGAAGCCTGGGCGATGCGTCACCTGAGCGACGAATCAGGTCTCAACAAAACCGACCTGCGTCCCCGACAGATCATTAACCAGGCCGGCACCGCCTGGGATCACGAGGCCGATGCGGTGCAGACCAGGGGCGTTGCAGACTGGCTGCATTCATGGTCCGGACCCGAACAAACGAATGAAACCGCGCCCCCCGCCAGCAACGTGGATCTGTCTGATTTGTCGGGGCTGATCGACCAACGGATTGCGGCAAAAATTGAAGAGCATCGTCACTCGCGTCTATTGCGGCCGGAAGAACTTCCGGTCGATGCGGGCAACGTGCTGGGACTGCTCAAATCGATCCTGGCTGCCTGTGAAACGCTTGATCCAGCCATACGGCTGAAGTTCTATCCCCATTTCGGAGGCTTGATTCCCGATGCCGTGAAAAACCGATCGAAGCCCGCATTCCACCTGATGGCGCAAACGTCTTTTGATTCCTCCGACGCCCCACCGACGACAATCGGAGTGGCGATTGCCGAAGCTTCCAGCGGGCTTGCGGCCACGAATCAGCTCAAGCGGATTCTCGCCGCACTGGAAGGGCCCAATTCTCCCGATCGCGTCATTCTCATTGTGGACGGTCGGGAACCATTGCAGCTGGCAGAGGCCGGACGGTCTCAACTGAATCAACTGCAACAGAACGAGCATCGCTTTACTCTGCAGACTCTCGACTTTGCTCAGTATGCCACTCTCGATGCTTGCGAGGCGGTCGTCGGACTGGCGCGGGCGGGCGATCTGGAAGTCGTTCTCCCAACAGGGGAAAGCCGACTGATCACGGAAGCCGAAGTCTATGATTCCCACCACCGCCATCAGCGGTATCTTTTGCTTCCCGTCATCTGCCAATTGCTCGGGACCTGTCTGGACAAGCCGGGGGTGCCAGCATCACCGATGAATCTGCAGCAGCTGGAACAAGCCGTGTGCAGACAACTGGAGATGTCTCCCGGCCTCACGACGATCCAGCTCGGAAAGTGGTGGATCGACCAATACGAACCGGATGCAGATGAGCAACGGCAGGAACTGATCCATGAAGGATTCAAGGAAGTTGTGCTGAAGCTTCACGACGAAGACAAACTGCACGCGACGGCGATCAATGACTACTACCAGATCTACCCGACATCCAGGCGGGCGGACCCGACAACCTGATCCCTCAGGAACGCGCAGTGTGTCGTGCCGGTCCACCCCGGTTTCCGCATTGATGCGGTCACCGGGAGGAGCAGGTCGCCAGAAGTTTTGCCAGAATCACGCTCCGCGATCGCATTTTCGCATTCGCAACAACATGGCTTTTCCAGGTCACGCGAACGGGGTCACCCCATTCAGAGCGTGACGACGTTTCCTGTGGCTTCAATCTTCCTGGCTGAGGGTTTGGAACTCTTCCAGTTTCGCTTCCCAGAGCTTTTGAAGTTCTGAAAGCTTCTCGGGAAACTGCATTGCCAGATTCCGGGTTTCGCTTCGGTCTGCTTTCAGGTCAAACAGTTCCCAGGCTCCCTCCACCCCCCAGGAGACGATTTTCCAGTCACCCACGCGGACGGCCCGATTTCCCTCATGGAACCACCACAGATACTCGTGTGGAACGGTCACATCCTGTGCGAATGCCGGAATGAGACT
>NZ_DASWWZ010000736.1:0-11440 GCF_036405755.1 Schlesneria sp. | reverse complement strand
AACGAGATTACGACCCGATCAGATCGTGCGATTTGCAGAGACGATTCACGACCGGAACCGAACTTCGTTCTGGTGGACGATGGGGGTGAATCAAAGTCATCAGGGGGTTCGGACGGCTCAAGCGATCATCAACCTGGCGCTGATGACGGGAAACATTGGGCGACCGGGGACCGGGGCCAACTCCATCACCGGACAGTGCAATGCAATGGGATCGCGACTGTTCAGCAACACAACCAGCCTGATGGGAGGATACGACTTCAAGTGTCCCGACGATCGAGCCAAAGTCGCATCGGTCCTGGGCATTGATCCGAATCGAATTCCAGCGGAAAACAGTTGGGCCTATCCTGAAATTATGGAAGGTATTCTGCGGGGGAAAATCAAAGGCTTGTGGGTCGTCTGTACGAATCCGGCCCATTCGTGGATCAACCAGAACCAGGCGCGCGATATTCTCGAGCGACTTGATTTTCTCGTCGTACAGGACATGTACCATTCTACCGAGACGGCGGTCCGGGCTGATTTGTTGCTGCCTGCCGCTGGCTGGGGTGAAAAAGAAGGGACCTTCATCAACTCTGAGCGAAGACTGGGCGTGATAAAGAAGGTGCACAATGCGCCCGGTCACGCCCTTGCCGATTTTCAGATCTTTCAACTGATTGCCCACTACTGGGGCTGCGGAGAGATGTTTCGGCGCTGGTCCAGTCCTGCGGCCGTTTTTGAAATCATGAAGGAGCTTTCGCGGGGACAACCGTGCGATATCTCCCAGATTTCAGACTACGCTTTCCTGGAAGAACGAGGAGGTATCCAGTGGCCTTACGCAGGGAAGGTGCCGGATGTTCGCCAGGAACGTCGGCTGTTTGAAGATGGCAAATTCTACCATTCGAACGGACGGGCGCGATTCGTCTTTGAAGATCCTCGGCCACTGACAGAACCCCCTTCAGAGAAGTATCCCTTTAATCTTCTGACCGGACGAGGTTCCGCCTCGCAGTGGCACACGCAGACTCGTACGTCGAAATCTGCTGTCTTGCGGAAGCTTTACCCTGAGCAGCCCTTCGTGGAACTGAATCCAGCGGACGCCCGTAAGCTGGGGATCGCCCCGAACACGTGGGTGACGGTCGAATCCCAGCGAGGCGAGATACGAGCGATGGCGTTCCTCACACCCGCCGTTCCCAGCGGAGTCGTGTTTATCCCCATGCATTATGAAGGGACGAATCGGCTCACCGACCCGGTTTTTGATCCCTATTCGAAGCAGCCTTCCTATAAGAGTTGCGCTGTTCGCGTCGTGCCCGGCTGAAACCACTCAACCAGGACCACACCGGAGATGCCTGAACAAGGCCTTCCGGTTGGGAAGTGGTTCTGGCTGAGCTGTGACCACGTGGATTCCCGTCATACGGTCCCCTTTGAAGACCGACTTCGGCCACTATTCAAGAGAGATCACCGATCAGTCCTTCTTTGATTGTTGCTCAATGGATTTCGGGCAGAGACAGTGTAATCATCTTTTGATGTTCTGGTGATCGAATCATCTAACTCGGAAATGCTGTCAATGACCAGTTTTCGCTGCTTCAGAGTCTTCACGATCCTCGCAGTGGGGAGTTTCGTGCTGCTGAATGGAAATTCCGCAAGCGCTTCAGTCGAACTGGGTGACGACGTGGGCGAGATCACACTGATTGACGCACGGGGAAAAGAACTCGCCGTCACCCCCACGAAAGAGCGTGCGGCAGCGGCGTTCCTGTTTCTTTCAGGACGCAGCGAAGCGGTGGATCAGTCGCTGGAAGCGATCAGCACGCTTTACCGAAAACATCGTCGGCTGGGAGTCGTGTATATCGGCGTCTGCTCCAACAACGCCGAGTCTGCAGAGGAACTGGCGGAGTATGCACGCGACCGGGGACTGATCTTTACGATTTATCGTGATCCCACCGGGACGCTGTCTCAGAAGCTCGACATATCCACGATTCCTTCCGTGGCTCTGGTCGATGGGACGGGGAAACTGGTTCACCGCGGTGGGCTGGAATCGCGTGCGGGTCAACTGGCGTTTGATGCGGCCGTGGTGAACGGCATCAAACCCAAGTTCGAGGGAGCGGTGGTCACACCGTCGCCACTGGCGCCGACGGAACAGAAGCAGAAGCTGCACGATAAGTACGGGGCCATCTCATTCTCTTCGGAACTTCTGTTTGAACGAATCCCGGGTGCGTCGGTCTATCATTGTTCGACGATCACGGAAGCGGCCAATGCTGATCTGCTCTGCCTCTGGTATGGGGGAAGTTACGAGTCTGCCGACGACCAGACGTTGTTTCTTTCGCGTCGTCCGGCCGGAGAGCGAACCTGGGGAAAACCACAGGCCTTGATCTCGGGACCAGACCCCCTGCCCGGAAACGGTGTCATCTTCGTTGACGGGCATGAACGTGTCTGGATCATCTGGTGCCGCATGGAATACACCCGGCCGCTGGGGCGTGGCCAGGGGTGGGATAACTGCCGACTAATGTCGCGCGTCTCGACCGATCATGGCTTTACCTGGAGCAAGGACAGCGAGTTCCTTGACGCCAAACTGCGGGCCGTCCCCCGCAATCCACCCGTCCGACTTGCGTCCGGGGATCTGGTGCTGCCACTGGAAGCGAACGTCGATGGTGTGGCCGGTTCCATCTTTCTCATTGGTGCTGATGGTGGAAAGCAGTGGCGCCGGGGAGGCTTTACGAATGGGGGAAACCAGCCTGCCGTCATTCAGCGCAATGACAAATCGCTGTTCAGCATGATGCGGCACGCTCCCCGAATCACGCAGATCGAATCGAGTGATGGGGGCGAGACCTGGACGAAAGCAACTCCGTCCGCGTTGCGGTGCCCCGATTCGGGAATCACGATGACCCGACTGGCGAATGGTCATGTCGTCGCTGTGTTCAATGATTCGGAACTGGCCCGTACGCCGCTGAGCATTGTCCGGTCGGTCGATGAAGGCCGTACCTGGGAAACCCCGTTCCATCTGGAGTCGAATCCCGGTGAGTACTCTTATCCTTGTATCATTCAGACAGGCGACGGCAAGATTCATGTGACATTTACCTTCAGGCGTTACTCTATCAAGCACGTCGAACTGAATGAGGATTGGCTGATTCATACGGAACGACCTAATTAATGGTGAGCGTCGTTCATTGATGAGCAGCGGATTTTGAACTGGGAGAACGGGGCAGACACTGTTTCGTACTCCCCGTTGGCATGGGGTTACGTGTGTTAAGGGTTATGAAGTCGATTTCATCATCAGGATGCTCCCACGAAGCCGTTTAATGACTCGTCTGTGTCGGTCATCTCATTCAGTCCGATCCTGTTCCATTCAATTCCGATGTCGCGATTGAATAACCCGTCTCGCTCTGATGCTTTCCTGACTTTCTGACGTCACAGGCGAGAACCCTACGATTTTCGACAGGAGAGGGCCGAATGATCTGGCGATTCTGCGTGCGAAGTCATGTGCCGAGTCTTGTGCTGTGGTCGCTGCTGAGTACCTCGCTGCTCGCGCAGTCCGATCCGTCCACGGCAGCCAGTCCGTTTGGCCCTGCGAAAGTCTGGACGCTGCATCTGGAGTTGTCGGAGAAGGAGTACGCAGCGATGCAGCCCCCTCCTCCGGCCCAGTTTGGTGCCCCACCCCCCGCCGCGCAGGGGACACGTCCGAGTGATCGAAACCTGTTCGGAACCGAGTTCCGCTGGGCCGAAGGGAACGTCACCGCTGAGGGAAAAACGTTTAAGAAGGTGGGGATTCGTTATGCGGGTGACATCACTTATCTGGTGGCGGCGAATGGTCTGAAACGCCCGCTGAAGATTGAGTTCGATCGATTTGAGCAGCAGACGTTTGCCGGGCTGTCGTCGATTCAGTTGCATTCGATGCCTCTTGATCCCTCGAAAGCCCGCGAAGCTCTGGCCTTCAATCTGTTTCGGGCACTGGGAGTTCCAGCGTCGAGAACGGCCTTTGCAGAAGTTACCCTCACGGTGCCCGGCCGGTACAACAGGGAATACCTTGGGCTGTACACCGTCATCGAAGAGATTGACGCGCGATTTTTGAGGGAACATTTCGGATCCGACAAGGGGTTGGTCATGAAGCCGTTCCGGATCCGGGGAATCGATGCTCCGGGTGAGAACTGGGAGGCCTATCAAGCCTTTTACCGTCCCCAGCGAGAGGCGACGCCGGAAGAACAACAGCGGGTGATTGCGTTTGCAAAACTGGTCAACACTGCCTCTGACGAGGAATTTCAGGTCCAGATTGGATCGTTCATCGATCTCGATCAGTTCCTGAAGTATGTCTCCGCGAACGCACTCACCTCGAACCTCGAAAGCTTTCTTGCCCTCGGGCACAACTATTCGCTGTACCTTGATCCCGCCTCGAACCGGTTCCACTTCATCCCGGGTGATCTGGAGTTTTCTTTCGCGAATCTGCTGTTGTTTGGCACTCCTGACCAATTGATGGATGTCAGTCTGCAAAAGCCCTATCCGGGCGAGAACAAGCTGCCCGATCGACTGTTCCAGATTCCCGAGGTGACTGAGCGGTATCGCCAGCTGCTGGCAGATCAGGTTGCAACCATTTTTACTCATGACCGGTTGATGAAGGAGATCGCCGAGATTGAACAGGCGACGGCGGGCGTCATCGAAAAAGAACAGGCCGCGACCGCCAGCCGTCCTGCACCCGTGGCTCCGTTCGGGCCCCCACCGGGAGCGGGTGGGCCTCAGCCCCCTGATCTCAAGACATTCGTGGACAAGCGGCTGGCGTCGATCTCGGAACAGTTATCAGGGAAACGAGTCGGCTATGTACCTCAGCCCTTTAGTTTTGGACCGCCCCAGTCGTCCCAGAATGCTCCCGCCATCAACGAGTCGACCTTCAAAGAAGTAGTCCACGTTCCGGCCAAGTTCGAGGCGACACTCTTCGCGGCCCCACCTAACGTCAGTTATCCCGTTGCGATTGCCTGCGAGCCGACCGGCGCGGTGTACGTGGCTGTTGACGAACAGGGTTCGCTGGGGCGGACTCCGGGTGGGGGGCGGATCCTGCGGTGTGTCGATCAGGATGACGACGGCAAAGTCGATGACGTGACAGTCTTTGCCAGGGTAGAGCATCCACGCGGTGTGACTTATCGCAATGGCAAGGTCTGGGTCATGCATCCGCCGGATCTGACGGTCTTTCAGGATCTGGATGGGGATGGGATCGCCGAGTCAAGCGAGTTGCTCGTCACAGGTCTCACGACGGATCAGATCACAGAACGAGGGGGCGACCACACGACGAACTGTGTTCGCATGGGAATCGACGGGTGGCTTTACATCGGTGTCGGAGACTACGGAATCAAGGAAGCCCAGGGGAAAGATGGTCGGAAGATCGTCCTGCGGGGGGGCGGCGTCGTTCGGGTTCGGCCTGACGGGACGGAACTGGAAATCTACTGCCGTGGACTTCGTAACCCATTCGATCTGGCTATCGATCCTTTTCTGAATCTCTTCACGCGTGACAATACCAATGACGGCGCAGGCTGGGATACGCGTGTCAGTCTGCTGAAGCAGTCTGCTCTGTACGGGTACACCCAACTCTTTGCGAACTTCACTGACGAGACCATGCCGACGCTGGGGACGTTCGGAAATAGTGGTGGCACGGGGGGATTGTTCATCCAGGATCCTCGCTGGCCTGAACCGTATCAGGATACTTTGCTGACTGGCGATTGGGGCCGCAGTGAAGTCTACCGGCACGCGCTCAAGGAAAATGGACCGACGTTTGACCTGGAGCAAGAAGTCTTCATCGAGATTCCCCGTGCGACAGGAATGGACATGGATGGAAATGGGCGACTGTACGTCGCCAGTTGGCGAGGGGGCGAAGCATCGGTTTTCGCTGGGCCGAACATCGGTTTCGTCGCCAGGGTGACGCCTCGAGATATGCAGGATGTCCCCTTCCCCGATTTGAACACGCTATCTGTCGATCAGTTGATCGAGGCTCTCGCTGCACCTCAGTCGGTCACTCGACTGCATGCGCAGGGTGAAATCCTGTCGCGTGGGAGAAATGCGGAGACGAGTAAAGCCCTGATCGAACTGGCGTCGAGCGACAATACCCGTCTGGAGGGACGCGTAGCTGCCATCTGGACTCTCAAGCAACTGGACGGGAATTTCTCGCATGTGGCACTCGGCAAACTGGCGGCGATCGCTCCACTGCGTGAGTCCGTGCTGCGGGCGTTAACGGATCGGTCCGGTGAGACGGCTGGCCTGGATCCTCAACTTTTCGTGGACAGCCTGAATGATCCCTCGCCGCGCGTGCGAGCCCAGGCGGTGATCAGTCTTGGCAGGTTAAATCGTCCTGAGACGGCAGCCAGTCTCCTGCCGTTGACCATGCGATCGGACGGCTCAGTTATGCCGACACAGCGGCCCTTGCAGAACCAGCCCGATCCCGGACGAGTGATCCCGCATCTGGCGGTACAGGCTCTTGTCCAACTGCAGGCCGTCGAAACCTGTCTGGAGGGTCTGGATGGACCGAGTTCGGTAGGTGCTCTGTGGGTGCTGCGGTCGATTCATCAGCCACGGGTAGTCGATGGTTTGATCCGGCGACTGGCGACGGCGAGGACGGAGGAATTGCGGAACGGAATCCTCACGTCCCTGATCCGTCTCTACCACCGCGAAGCCGACTACGACGGTTCCTGGTGGGGAATTCGGCCGGATAATAGTGGCCCCTACTATGATCGAGTCGAGTGGGGGATGAGTTCCCGGATAGCGGGTGTGATTGCGAATGCCGTGAAAGACAGTGATCCGGAAACGGTCTCGCTCCTCAAAAGGGAACTGCGGCGGCATGGTGTTGAAATTGCGGGAATCTCGAGCAATTCCGAATCGGTCGTGAATGAACCAGACCTGATTGTGGTTGTTCCCAAAGCGGATCCTGCGAACGGGAAGCAACTGGGAAACATGAGTGTCGATTCCGCCCTTGCACAGACGTTACTGGCGAGCGGGGACGCGCGTCGCGGGGAGGCTCTGTTCAAGACACAAGCCTGTGCGGCTTGCCACACGACGGCCGACGGTCAGACTCCGAAAGGCCCTCACCTGTTCGAAATTGGCAAACGTTACCAGCGTCCTGAACTGGCGGAATCGATCCTCAAACCGAGTGCCAAACTGGCTCAAGGGTATGAGAGTTACCAGTTCGTGACGGTCGACGGCCGGACCTTCGCAGGGTTTGTCGTCAGCGAACGGGCTGATGCGACGATCTTTCGAGAGGCCGATGGTCGCAGGCGGGAACTAAAGAAAGGTGATGTCGAAGAGAGACTCCTGCTGAAGGTTTCGGCGATGCCCGAGGGGATCGTGGCGAATCTGACCGCCGAACAGTTTGCGGATTTGATTGAGTACTTATGCTCATTGAAATAACAGGGTTCGATTGTCGATTCCGCACTGTCAGGAGAGGTTTGTCGTCAAGGTCGCGAGCAAGCTGCGGGTTTCGCTGAAGGAGGTCGCTGGGTGAGTGAGTATCAGTACATTGGGTTTCTGGCCATCGACGGACCGGTTTCCGCTGAAGACCTGAGGTACATGCACAAGCAGTCTTCCAGAGCCGAAATCACGGAATGGTCCTTCAGCAACGAATATCACTTCGGAGATTTTCGAGGCGACGCGCTGGAGATGTTACGTCGTGGTTACGACATACATCTGCACTACGCTGATTTTGGCATTACTAAGCTGATGATTCGTCTCCCTGCCGGACTACCGAACCGATCGATGACGAGAAAGTATCTGCTGGGACAAGGACTGAAGTTCGTCAAGGATCCGAGCGGTTTAGGAGGCATTCTGGTCATTGATCCTTATTACGATGGGTGCGGCGAAAGCGATCTGATTGATCCGGAAGAAATGCTTAACTCTCTGAAACCACTTCGGGCAGAGTTGATGGAGGGTGACTTGAGGCCGCTTTATCTGGCACATTTGGCCGTCGCTCAGGATTCCAGCCATCGACCAGACAAAACCCACGAAGCACCTGTCCCGGCTGGATTAACATCGCTGACGCCAGCACAGCAGGCACTGGCCGATTTCTATGGTCTCAGTCAGGCTTTGATCGAGGCTGCTGCCATCGAGAGTCCTCCGTTGCCAGTTTCCAGTTGCGACGAGACATCAAGGCAAGAGGAAGACTGGATTCGTCAACTGCCGGAAAAGCTTAAAGTGACCTGGCTCCTTTCCGTTCTCAGGGGCGACAGTGCCTCGGTCAGATCCGAGATGTTGGCACAATTCCGACGCAGTCAGGGGCGCGCACTTTGGCCGACAAACAATCCCCGTCGAACAATGCACCAACTGCAGGAACTTGAAGAGAAGGCTTTGAGACGGGCTGAAGAGCAAGCAGCGGCCGTTGCTGCGAGGATGCGTCAGCAGCGACTCGCCGAAATAGCTTCCGATCCAGTAAAGGTTTTGCGTGAAATTGAACTCTGCGTAGCAGAAAAGACAAGTGATGCAAATCACCGGGCGGTAGTGTTACTCTGCGATCTCCGGGACGCAGTTGCATCGACTGATCAAGCGGGAATCGCCGAATCGCAGGCGTTAAAGCTCAAGAAGCAGTTTCCGACACGAAGGGCTCTGCTCAATGCACTGTCCAGAGCACGATTATTTTCCAAGTAGCATTGTCATCGAGACAGCGACGGTGAGGTAGCAATATCAAGGTACGAATGCTCGAGAATTGCAGCGGTTGACTGCTGTCTCACGGTCAAAGCACCGTAATCCTGAATTACCCCATGACTGGATGATATACGACTTTGACGTTCGTCCTTTTGATGATCCTTTTCCATCCTGATGCGGTGACCGAAGCCGGAACATTCCTCCGGGACGACGCGGTGGTTCAATTGGACGTCTCTTCCGTCTTCAATGATTTTGATTTAGAACACCGGAATGGACCACGCTCATAGCGTTGTGGGGGGCCTGTTCCACCTGCGTCCCCTCCCATGGACCAGGTTTGAAACAGGGACGGCTGGGTGCCTGGTGGACGGACAGACGAAGGCGAGCGGGATCGTGAGGAGCGACCAGGGATGACGGAGCCTCATTTCGAATATCGGATTCGCGAAAGCGTCCGAGCGAAGTATATGAGCCTGCGCGTTTCGGTAGACCGGGGGTTGGAAGTGGTCGTTCCGCGCGGCTTCGATCGGAAGCTGATCCCCGGCTTTTTGCGGGATAAGCATGAATGGGTTCGAACGGCCCTGTCCAAGGTCGATCAGGCTCGCCAGCGCCGCGTCAAACCGACCGAGACTTTGCCACAGATGCTTTCATTCGCCGCCTGCGGTCGCTCGTGGATTGTCCAGTATCATCCCCGTCGGTCAGACACCATTACGCTGTTTGACGATGGCCAGGGAGGCCTGCGGGTGGTGGGGGCCGTCGACAACATTCCCGCCTGCCACTCGGTCCTGCAGCAATGGACCCGGCGCCAGGCATTCAACGTACTTAATCCCCTGCTCCGCCAGTTGAGCAAAGAGACAGGGATTGCGTACGTCAAAACGGTGATTCGGTGCCAGAAGAGCCGCTGGGGAAGTTGCTCGAGCACCGGAACCATCAGCCTGAATCAGAAACTGTTGTTCGTCGCCCCGGATCTGGTCCGATACGTCCTGATCCACGAACTGTGCCACATGCGCGAGATGAACCATTCACGGAACTTCTGGAACCTGGTCGGTCAGTTTTATCCCGACTATCGACGAGCCCGCCAGCGACTCAAGGAAGCCTGGTACCAGATGCCGGCCTGGGCCGGTTGACCCTCAGGCACCGGGATGCGGGAACTGTTTCTGCAAGGCTTCCCGGCGATGCTCAAAACCATCTTCGAGTGCTTCGAGAATACTGTCTGCGGTGACCAGGAAGCCCAATACGCCGCCAGGAGGTTCGAACTCGATCCGGTTGATCAACGTGACTTTATCCGAAGAGGAGTGCGGTTCGACGATGTAGTCATGCAGCCACAGCTTCAGCGGACCTTCGACCATCTTCTCACGGAATCGAGTGGGTGTGTTGAGCTCGACGATTTCGTACGTCAGCTCCTGAACCATCCCGTAGACCTGTGCCTTGACCTTCAGACGACTACCCAGCTCGATAATGGGAGGTGGCGTTACAAACACGAACTGCATCTGGGGAGGTGCGATCGCCTGCAAATTGGCTGGACGGATCAGAAAATCAAACACCTGGTCAAGAGACCCGTGCAGGTCTGTTCGACTCTCAAAAATCGGCATTCGGAGCATCCTTTGCGGCAATCATTTTCAACGGAACAAGCCGTATCTTAGCCGGAATAGCACTGCTGGTGGAGAGTACCCGCAGCCGAGAGAGCGGAAAAATCTTGATCTGATCGAGCCAGACCAGAGATCTGGAGGGGACTGATCATTGCATGGCCGAGTAAATGACGGGGCAAATCACTCAAGAAACGAGGGGTGATCGCTTTCAAACCCCATTTCCAAGAGTGCTTTGCGGTACTCCTCAGGAGAATTCAGGTTTGCGAGCGTAGTGAGGTGGGGATCGACGGTACGTAACTCTTCTGTGGGGACTCTCACGGTTGAGACCTGATCGAACAGGGAACGCAGGCTGAATCGATTTCCCGCAAGTTGCGTTTCCACCCGTTTCAGAACTGTCGCCCTGTAGACTGCCGTAAGGGGATGTTCATAAGTCCCGTCGAAGGGGACGGCGATGTCTACTTCGCCAAGACGATGGAACAATAATTCCACGACGTCTGGAACGAGTCGTGGAGAGTCGCAGCTGGAAAGGAAGACGGCGTCCACCTGTGACTGCAGCAGACGCAACCCCGCCGCAAATCCTTCGAGCGGGCCACGACGGGAGTGCTGATCTCGAGCCAGACGGACTTCTGGTGGAAGGTTGGGAAGGTGTTGTCCGGCTGCGGCTACGACCACAATCCGGGAGGAGTCAATAACAGAACTCAGCAGGCGGACAACGCGCTGCAGCATCGTTTCCGGTCCAAACGGCAGCGATGCCTTGTCGTGACCCATTCGGGTCGATTCGCCACCGCACAAGATAATCGCCCCTTTGTTCACGGATCGGCCCTTTTTATCAACTGGCGTTGTTTGTTGCGTTGCGGCTCGCCCGGGGTCTGGCGACATTGTACGTTTGCGAAGCCACGGATAGTTTGGGTGATTGGACGTGGAATGTCAGCGGACTTTCGACTGGTAAATGGTTCTCACACGATCGATTTGGGAAGAGGAAAAGGACTTCATGGCACTGACGATGACTTACCGGGCGCAGACGCCAGTGCCGGTGGAAGTGGAAGGTTTCACTCCCGATTGGACTCGTGACAAAACTCTGGCCGAGATCGAGCAGTTCTCGATCTTTCACGGGAATCAGAAGCTGCCGATCGCGGAGATGTTTTCCGTCGCCGGCGATCCCGGTGATGGGACCATTGTCTGGGAAGGAGATCTGGCGGGGGTTCACTGGATCGGGGCTCACATGACTTCGGGCTCCATCCGCGTTCACGGGAACGTCGGCCGGCACTTGGGAAGTGAGATGC
>NZ_DASWWZ010000735.1:0-7219 GCF_036405755.1 Schlesneria sp. | reverse complement strand
GGTCAAGAGACGCTTGTGATTGACTTCGTCACTCGAGTCGTCGACGGCTATGAAACGGCGGTTGTGTTGCTTCAGGGGGAAAAGGCTCGACATGAGTTTGTGACTCGGCTGGAGCAGCACATTTTTGCGAAGCTGGATTTCAACTTTCTGTTATCGCCTCGCATCCTGCGGGAATGTCGTCTCCGTGAATTTGGACGATATCTGCCGGGGGGAATCCCGGTCCGCGCCCGCCCGACGTACACCCGTCCGGAAGTGGGGGAAAGCTTTGCCTTCAACGCGACTACATGGGTTGCCCCGGATTTCGAAAACTACTTTGCCGACGATGAGGACGCGGGCCGGAAGCTGGATGAGGTTTATCAGCAGAAGGAAAGCCTTGAAATGAGTGACCGTGAGCTGCTGAGACTTTTTCGACGCGGCGTCCGGCGATCGAAGCAGACACCCAATGAGATGTTCGGGTGGATCTCGGGCGCCTTAGGCTGGCCCCTTGATCCCATGTTGAGCGAGATCATGTTCCAGGCCGTGGATCCAAGAGGGCCTTTTCCTTTCCGTGATGCTGCTGTGTACTACGGGTACAACCTGAATAAACCCAAGACGAAGAATATGCTCGAAGCGCTCGTTCAAGCCTATCTGGCTGAGCCGTTCGACCGCACTTCGAATAGCAACTTTCGTGGACGGATCCTGTGGTCTGTCCGTGACCATGAAGATCACCGTTATTTCCTGGCCACTCGATTCGAGTCGGCACTCAAGAATCATCAGCAACTTTCTGACGAGGCGCTGAGGCCCACCGATCTCGCGTATCGCCAATTAGCGAACCGTGCGCCCCCGAATCAACACGAGTATGACCATCGAATCGTCGATGTCGTCGGCTTTGTGATTCCAGAGAATCAATCGCTGATGGCTGCTAAACAACTCTTCGAAGATCGAATGGAAAGCAATGAATTCTTACTCGACACGGAAATTCGTCAGGAGAAAAATCAGGTCCAGGGTCTGAGCGTGACTCGGGGCTTTGAGGGACCTCGGTTACTTGCAGCAAAGTTGAAGGAAGAATTCAATTGGCCCGTGAATTTCGCACTTCCATTGACCCCCGTGGTCTGGAAGGAGCTGGGAGACAAACTTCCTGCTCGCTTCCAGGATTATCTGCCTGTCACGAAGTAAGTCGTCATCAGGGCCTCATCAGTGCATCATCGAGGGGAAGACGCAGCGGCCTCTCGCGCCGTTGATGGTGTATTGAAGTCCGTGAGCTGCCGGGGAGTACGAGCCGCCCGCAAGGCATTCAGTACTGCGAGCAGATCGATGACTTCCTGGGCAATTGCGCCGCCGACAGGCGACAGCAGTCCGAATGCCGCCAGGATCATTCCTCCGATGCTCAGCAGCATGCCGCCGAGTGAACTCTGTAGAACAATATGGCGTAACTGCTGGCCGATATGCAGCAGTTCATCAACCTTACTGAGTGAGCTGTCGAGGATCACGGCATGAGCGGCTTCAGAGGTAATGTCGGATGCTCCCCCCATCGCAATCCCGACGGTGGCCGAAGTCAGTGCCGGTGCGTCATTGATTCCGTCACCGACAAAAACCGTGTTGGCTTGTTTGGTCTCGTTACGGACCAGAGCCAGCTTCTGCTCGGGAGTTTGACTGAAGTGAACCTCCGAAATGCCGATCAGACCTGCCAGATAACGGACTTCCGATTCACGGTCACCGGAGACGATCATTACTTTGTGGAAACGGTGCTTGGGACTCAAGTGCTTGATGAAGGGGGCTCCTTCCATCCGCGGTTGATCCCGAAAGCGAAAAGTGACAGGGATTGTTTCATCGATCAGCCCGATACATTCCATGCCGGCGACCTGCGGCGGAAGCTGTTCGAGAATGCGGGCCACGCGCTCGTCCGAAGCTTCTTTTGTGAGTTTGCCGCGACTGGTGACGCGGATCTGTCGGCCGCCAACGGTCCCGACAAGTCCCTGTCCGGGAGGTTCGTGGACCTGAGTCACTTCCAGCGTGGCAGCACCTTTGTCATGAGCCCGAGCCGTAATGGCCGAGGCGAGCGGATGCTTGGAATAACGCTCGATACTGCCGATGAATGCCAGGGCTTCTTGCTCTGTTGTTCCTTCGCCGCAGATGACTTCGGTCAGAGCGGGGCGACCGTATGTCAGCGTACCCGTCTTGTCGAAGATGGCGACGCGACAGGTGTCGATTCGTTCCAGAACCGACGGGTCGCGAATGATGATCCCGCGACGTGCCGCCAGAGAAATCGAGCCGATGATCGCGACGGGGATGGCAATCAACAATGGACACGGCGTCGCAATCACAAGCACGGCCAGAAAGCGAGTGACCTCGCCACTAAGCCACCAGGCGACGGCCGCAATGGCAATCGCCAGTGGAGTATAAAAGGCTCCCAGACGATCGCCGATTCGCCGCATACGAGGACGGTTTTCGTCGGCGACCTGCATGACTTTCATAATTTGCGCGTAGCGGGAATCGACAGCCAGTTTGTGCGAACGAATGGTCAGGGCCGATTCGCCGTTCAAGGCCCCCGACATCACTGTCGAGCCCGCAGATTTGGGCATCAGGTAGGGCTCGCCGGTGAGGAACGATTCGTCCATCGAACCTCGACCTTCCAGTACGACTCCGTCCACGGGACAGATTTCATGCGGAAACAGAACCAGGACGTCTCCGACCGAAACCTGATCGACGGCGATGTCGACGATGGCGTCTGCTTCCTTGCGGTGAGCCTTTGTAGGCATGCGCCGGGCCAGTGCATCCAGGACGGACGAAGCACTGCGAATGGCCCAGGCCTCAAGGGCTTCGCCCCCGGACAACATCAACACAACGATCGTTCCTGCCAGGTATTCTCCCAGCAGCAGCGAGGTCATGATCGAAAGTCCTGCCAGGAGATCCGACCCGAATTGGCCGCGCACCAGATTCCCCAGCAGTCCGATGACCAGCGGAAGACCTCCCACAACCAAAGCGATCACCAGCGGCCAGTCCATGATCGGCAGCGGACCGGCGGTGGGTGCGGTGCCGACTCCAAACCGGATCGCGAGGTGCACCAGAATGGAGATTGCTGCCAGAACAGCGATCGCGATGTCGTACCGGTGACTGTCGTCGGGGCGGGGGGGGGTGGTCATTGTGCGCTGCCATGCCATAGTTGGGTTGTTGGCAGGGCAGCATATCATGCCCGATTCGGCATGTCGTCATGCAGCGGAAGCGGCTTACGGCGCTTCGGGGTCAGGCGACCTTCTGTTCTGGCGAATGGGCCAGACTCCGCTCAAGGCATTCGGCTCGCATAATTTTCAGACTGCGAGGAGCTTCTACTCCCAGTTGCACAGATCCATTCGACATTCTCACAACCTTGATCGTAATGTCGTCGCCGAGCTTGATCACCTGGTCGAGTTTACGGGTGAGCACGAGCATTGGAAGAATCCTTCAGACTTGCCGCGATCGCGGGCAGGGCGTCAATAATCGCCCCGGCGCGGCACCCGTGAATCGTTCACGGTCGCTTCGAACGGGGGTAAGATACCAATCCGAAATCGACTGTCAACCCATGTTCGCCTCATTAGCTGGGCTTGTTATCCATAAAAAGGGGATGCAAACCGGTTCAGGGAAACCACGGATTTGAGGGGGCGAGCGGAAGGAGCGGTTTCATCTTAATGCTCTACACAGAAGCATGTTGCGGATCCGGCGGATTCGACAAAAGAGATCTGGACGAACGTTTTCTTCGTTCGTGTTGTTATATTGATGGAAAAGCTGCGTTGCAGTTGCAGCGCGGTCCCGGGGGTACTTTGTGACCCACCCTCTTCCATGCCCGGAATTAGACAGGAGTTGCAGGCCATGATGTTGTCGACGACGAAATTGAACGGCCAGCCCTCGATCCGACGTTGCGTTCGTGCAATGGCGGGGCTTGTCCTGTTGTTGCCACTCGTGGCAGATTCGTCGGTGCTGCGGGTTGCTGCGGCGGAAGAGCCGATCAGGACGCGCGGTGCAGACATCGTGGTGCAGGAAATCAATCGCCTGATCCGCGAGACGTGGAAAGACAACGAGGTCGAACCTTCTCCGGTGGCGGATGATGCGGAATGGATTCGACGCGTTTACCTCGACATTGTCGGGCACATTCCCGCTGTCGAAGACGTCGAAAAGTTTCTGGCAGACAAAGACAAGGCCAAGCGGGCCCAACTGATCGACCGGTTGCTGGATGATCCGGGATATACCCGCAACTGGACCACCATCTGGACTAATCTGTGCATCGGACAGCAGACGCCACGCCGTGTGAGCCGAACCGGGATGCAGAAGTTCTTTCGTGAGGCGTTCGGCAAGAATCGTCCCTGGAATGAGATCGTCAGTGATCTGGTGACCGCGGAAGGTCACTATGAAGAGAACGGGGCAGCGAATTTTCTGCTCGCCCAGATGCAGGATCAGGATGATGGCATCCAGATGACCGCCAAGACGACCCGGCTGTTCATGGGGATGCAGGTTCAGTGCACTCAGTGCCATGACCATCCCTTCAACGATTGGAAGCAGGATCAGTTCTGGCAGTTCAACAGTTTCTTCCGTCAGACCGCCAAGGTCGATCACCGCAGGTTCGATCAGAAGACGGGACAGATGGTCGACGACTTCTCGGAAATTGTCGAACGCGACTTTTCCGGGCCTGTCTATTTTGAAAAACGGAGCGGCCTGATGAAGGTGGCTTATCCATCTTATTTCGGTGTCGACATCAATCCCGACAGCACCACCGATCGGCGCCGCGAACTGGCCAAACTGATGACGGTTGGGGATCGCCCGATGATTGCTCTGGCCTACATCAATCGCTTGTGGGCTCACTTCTTCGGCTATGGCTTTACCAACCCGATCGACGATATCGGGTCGCATATTCCGGTGACCCACCCCGAACTGTTCGACCGGCTTGCGGATGAATTTGTGAAGAGTGGATACAACTGCAAGCAGGCGATCCGCTGGATCGCGAACAGCGAAGCCTACAACCTGACAAGTCGGACGACGAAGAAGAACGCCCAGGATAACCCTGCCATTGGCGAAGCGGCCCTCTTTACTCATGTCTATGTGAAGCCAATGACGGCAGAGCAGCTTTATGACTCGCTGATCGTCGCCACGAATGCTCACAAATCCGGACGGTCGGGCTGGGAACAGGCCGAGGTTCAGCGACATGCGTGGCTGCAGTCGTTCGTGCAGACCTTCGGAACCGATGAAGGGGACGAAGCGACTTCCTTCGACGGCACGATTCCTCAGGCGCTGATGATGATGAATGGACCTCTGGTCCAGGACGCCGTCAGTGTGAAACCGGGCAGTTATCTGCATCAGTTGCTGACAGGCAAGGGGACCGACAATCACAAGATCCAGCGGCTTTATCTGTCTGCCCTCAGCCGGATGCCAAATAAGGCCGAGATTGCAGCCGCCCAACGCTTTTTGAACAGTAACCAGGATCCCTTGACGGTTTATCAGGATCTGTTCTGGGCACTGCTCAATTCGAACGAGTTTATCATCAACCACTGACGTGCGTCGGCCATTTCCACTTCTTCTCGAGTCTCCCTTTTCACATCGGAACGCGTTATGAATCTGAATACACCCTCGGGCATGTCGCGACGTCATTTTCTGGGGCACCTGGCAGCGGGCGCTTCCGTCTTGCCCGCGATGAATTTCATTTCGCACGTGAAGGCAAACGCGGCGGATCTGAAGAAACGCCAGAAGGCCTGCATCCTGATGTGGATGAGTGGTGGTCCGCCATCGATCGACATCTGGGACCTGAAGCCCAATTCCAAGAATGGGGGCGAGTTCAAGCCGATCAGCACCAGCGGCGGCTTGGAGATCAGTGAGCATATGTCGAAAACGGCTGAGGTGATGGACAATCTGTCGGTCATTCGTGCCATGAGTACCCGCGAAGCCGATCACGGCCGGGGTCGGTACTATATGCACACGTCCTACGTACCCACTCCGACGGTGATTCATCCTGCGTTCGGGTCGGTCGTCAGCTACGAACTGGGAACGAAGCGGAAAGACCTCGAAATTCCCGCCTTCATTTCCATCGGCGGTGGTGGTTCCAGCCCCGGCTATCTGGGGATGACCCATTCGCCGTTCCTGGTTAACACCAGCGGGCAGATCGATAACGCGGGACTGGGTGGATTGGGACTGGACAGGCTCGAACAGCGCCTGCGGATGCTGAATACGGTCGAGGATAACTTCATTCAGTCGCAGCGAGGGGAATCAGGGCAGGCGCACAAGGACGTTTACGTCAAGGCGGTCAACCTGATGAAGTCGCAGCAGATGGATGCTTTCAAGATTGATCAGGAAAAGAAGGAAGTTCTCGACGCTTACACGGGAGCCCCCGCACGTGGAGGTGCCATGGGAGGGGGCGGACAGTTCGGTCGCAGCCTGCTGATGGCACGACGACTTGTCGAGGCCGGGGTTCCGTTCGTCGAAGTCGATTTTGGTGGCTGGGACCTGCATGCGAACGTCTTCGAGACCTTGAAGACGCAGCGACTTCCTGCACTGGATGCCGGGATTGCGGCACTGACCGCAGACCTCAAGCAACGCGGCATGTTGAATGACGTGGTGCTGGTCTGGATGGGTGAATTCGCACGAACTCCTCGCATCAACCAGGACGTCGGTCGTGACCACTGGGCCAATAGCTGGTCAGTCATGATCGGTGGGGGTGGACTGAAGGGGGGGCTGGCTGTGGGTGAAACCGACGCAGACGGCATCTCTGTCGCCAGCAGCAAGTCGTACCAGCCCGGTGACGTCTGGGCGACCGTAGCCCATGCCTTGGGGATTCCGCTCGATACGGTTCACAAGTCCAAGAATGGTCGCCCAATGAAGCTGGCAAACGGCGGTACGGCCATCCAGGAACTGATCGGATAACAAGAATCCTGGCGACAGGGGAAAGACGAAGCGGCTCTTCTTCTCTTTCTCTTGAGTGCCGGGAGTAGGAACAGATCGAGGTCCTCATTCGGGGAATGCGTCCCGGACAAATTTTCCAGACGAGGCCTCGTCTGTTTCTTGTATGACAGACGATTGTTGAACCCTGAGGCGACAACCACTTCGGCCGTGGAACTTGCCGTCGGTGTTGTCAGGGCGTGGCGGGAATTTTTCCGTAGTGATCCGGTGAAATCGTGACAGAAGACGCCACTACCGAGCCTCAGTCCTCTGCCCCCAGTGGTGAGTTTGTGCAGTTGTTCACTCACCATCAGCGGCGGCTGTTCCTCTATATCCTGTCTCA
>NZ_DASWWZ010000734.1:0-4721 GCF_036405755.1 Schlesneria sp. | reverse complement strand
AATGGAATTGGACCTTCCCCTTGCCGAAGTCAGTATCCACGACCTGTTGAGAGTTCGGCCCGGAGAACGAGTCCCCGTTGACGGAAAGATTGTCCCGCCCAACACAGAAAACGCCCATCAAGCCATACCTGCCCCCTCAGCGGCGGCGGTCTCACCCGTTGCTGCAGAGGCGGTTCTCACAACCATCGATGAGTCAATGCTCACTGGGGAACCGACTCCGGCAGCAAAGCGGTTGGGCGATACCGTGGTCGGGGGGACGATGAACCAGACGGGTTCATTCCTGATGCAAGCCGAACGGGTCGGTCGATCCACGGTTCTCTCTCAAATCGTCGACATGGTGGCGAAAGCGCAGCGAAGCCGAGCTCCGGTGCAAAGCGTGGTCGACCGGGTCGCAGGCTGGTTTGTCCCGACCGTCGTCGTCGTCGCGCTGCTGACCTTCGCCGGATGGTTAGTTCTCGGCCCCGCACCGCGGTGGAACCACGCACTGACGAACGCCGTTGCCGTGCTGATTATCGCCTGCCCCTGTGCGCTGGGACTTGCCACCCCGATGGCGATTACGGTCGGAATGGGACGCGGGGCACGCGAAGGCATCCTGTTTCGAGACGCCGAATCGCTGGAGACGATGTCACGCATCCACCGCTTGTACATCGACAAAACCGGAACGTTGACGGAAGGCCGCCCCTCGGTCGCCGCTCTTTATCCGGCCCCCGGGATCTCAAACGACGAACTGTTGACCTTGGCCGCCTCGGTCGAGCAGTACAGTGAGCATCCCGTCGCTCATGCCATCATGCAGGCGGCAGAGCACGCCAATCTGAAACCGCTCCCGGTGACGGAGTTCCAGACGAACCCCGGATCCGGCGTCAGCGGAGTGGTCGACGGCAAGACAATTGAGGTTGGATCGACAGGAATTTCTGCGCCCCGACGCACGGCCATGATGACTTCACAAGTGACTGCTGACGGAAAAGTCCTGGGCGAAATCGACTTTACGGACGCGGTTCGACAGTCGGCACGGCAGGGGATTGACGATCTGCGTTCCCGCAACGTCGACACTCACATCCTGACAGGTGACCATCCCGATGTCGCGGCGATGATCGCGGACGGATTGGGAATTCCTCGATCCGGAACATTCGCCAACCTGAAGCCGCAGGAAAAGCTGTCGCTGATCGAACAAGCCAGAAAAGAGGGGCTTTGTGTCGCGATGGCGGGGGACGGAATCAACGATGCCCCTGCACTGGCTGCCGCCAATGTCGGCGTCTCGCTTGGCACAGGAACCGATATCGCCAAACAATCCGCCAGTGTGATCCTCGTCAATCCCGACCTGCGAGGAATCGCGAAAGCCGTTGAGCTGGGACGCCACGTCTCGGCCAACATCCGGCAGAACCTGATCTTTGCCTTTGCCTACAATGCTCTGGGAATCCCGGTCGCTGCGGGAGTGCTTTACCCCCTCTGGGGAATCACATTGAATCCCATGTTCGCAGCGGCGGCGATGAGCCTCAGTTCCTTCTCGGTGATTGTCAACGCGCTGCGGCTACGAAGCGTTCGCCTTGATTCCCCGGGAAGCGACCACTCCGCTTCCCGCCACTAATCCATAACGCCCGTAGATCATGCCAGGCATTCAGGACGCCATCGAAGTGACACACTACTCTGAAAGCACCGGTGACGTGGGATTGACGATCAATGGCATGTGACACGGCAAGAGATTTCCCACCCAGTTCCGCACTGGAAGTCGGTTTCTTTCACAGTGAGCAAAGGAAATCGAGACCCGCGATCGAGCGGCACGCCACTCAGTCGAAGCGTGCCGCGATTTCAGCCTGAGATGTCAGGAACGAACAGATCAGACATTTCCTGAACCGAGCGATTCCGAACGGGATTCGGGGTTCGCGGGCACAGACTTTCGCTTCGATTCGGGGACGAGTTTATCGAGGATCCCGTTCACGAACGAGGCCGACTGCGCCGACCCAAAACTCTTGGCCAGTTCGAGCGCTTCGTCAATCACCACGGGATGGGGGGTGTCCGTATAGAGCAGTTCGAAGGCTCCCAGACGGATCGCGTTTCGATCCGTGGGCGGCATTCGGCTCAGCTTCCAGTTGGCAGCGACAGACTCAATTTTCTTGTCGATGGCTTTGAGTGACTCAACCGTCCCTGCAAAGAGACTCCAGGCAAAACGGCACAATTGCTCATTATTGTCCAGCAATTCCTGAATCTGATCGCGGATCATTCCGGCAGAAACGTCAGGATTCAGATCCTTCTGAAACAGCATTTGCAGAACGACTTCTCGGGCTTGATGACGGCGGGATGACATACGGATGCTCAAAGGGGTGCAAATGCGGGCTCAGCGAAACAGGGGTCCCATTATAGTGGACCGTCGCTGTCCGGCTGGAACTCTTTTCTTGAAATTAGGGTTTAGCAGGTCGATTCGAGAAATCTACAACCCCTGCGATTTCATCTGTGACAGCAAGTTCATCATTTCGATCGCGGCGAGCGAGGCTTCAATCCCCTTGTTGCCCGCCTTACCGCCCGCCCGATCCAGCGCTTGTTCCATCGACTGGCAGGTCAGAACGCCAAACGTAACGGGAACCCCGCTCGACAGCGAGGCCTGCATGATGGCCGACGCCATCGGGTGGTTAATGTATTCGTGGTGAGTCGTTTCCCCCTGGATGACGGCCCCCAGGCAGACGACCGCCGCAAACTGACCACTTTCTGCCAGCCGCTTTGCGGGCAACGGAATTTCGAATGAGCCCGGGACTCGGACCACCGTAATCTGGTCATCCGACAGACCGTGCCTTCGAAACGTATCGAGTGCACCCGACAACAGACGATCTGTTACCAGATCGTTGAAACGAGAAACAACGATTGCCACGCGGACGGAAGCCGCAAGCAGATTTCCTTCCAGAACAGACGGCATTCAATACTTTCAGAAGAAGAAAGACAGCTGACGAACTTGATCAACTCGACTTTTTACAGGATCACGTTCGTCACACGTGGTCAGCTTTCGGGTTTCGGCACCGTGGTTTCGGCACCGTGGTTTCAACTGGGGGCCTCAACGGGCGGGCTTTGCCGGGAGTGCCGCAGCCTGTCAACCGAAACCGGCGGTCGCTTGCTGCGGGACTTGCCCCGGTTTCGGGACGCTCTCGGCGCCTAGTTCAGGTTCATTGTCATCAGGAATTCATCGTTGGACTTGGTCCTGCGCATCCGGCTGGTCAGCAGTTCCATCGCTTCGACCGGATTCATGTCATTCAGAATTCGCCTGAGCAGCCAGACACGGCGCAGCTCTTCTTCCGACATCAGCAACTCTTCGCGACGCGTTCCTGACCGATTGACATCGATGGCAGGCCAGACTCGCTTCTCGACCATACGGCGGTCGAGATGAAGCTCTGTATTCCCTGTCCCTTTGAACTCTTCGAAGATCACATCATCCATCTTGCTCCCCGTGTCGACCAGAGCCGTGGCGACGATGGTGAGGCTACCCCCTTCTTCGACATTACGAGCCGCCCCGAAGAATCGCTTGGGATGCTGCAAGGCGTTCGCGTCGACCCCCCCGGTCAGGATCTTGCCCGAGTGTGGACATTCCGTGTTCCAGGCGCGCGCCAGTCGCGTGATCGAATCGAGGAAGATCACGACGTGCTGACCGTACTCGACCATCCGTTTGGCCTTCTCGATCACCATCTCGGACACTTGGATATGTCGGCTGGGAGGCTCATCAAAAGTACTGCTGATGACTTCGCAGTTCTTGCCTTTGACCTGCCGCTCCATGTCGGTCACTTCTTCAGGACGCTCGTCGATCAGCAGTACGATCACGTAGACGTCCGGATCGGAGCTCAGTACGGCTTTCGCCATTTTCTGAAGCAGGATGGTCTTACCCGCTTTCGGCGGGGAAACGATCAGTCCTCGCTGTCCCATACCGATCGGCGAAATCATGTCGACCACGCGGGTGCTGAGTTCATTGGGATCGCTGCACAGCTTGAGTCGCCGCGTGGGGTGAAGCGGAGTCAGGTCGTCAAAGAAGACCTTTTCCGTAAGGAGGTTCGGGTCCTCATTATTAATGGCTTCGACACGCAGCAGGGCGAAGTATCGCTCATTCTCTTTCGGTGGGCGGATCTGCCCGGCGACCATCGCACCGTTACGAAGTCCGAATCGACGAATCTGGCTGGGCGATACATAGATGTCGTCAGGACAAGGCAGATAGTGATAATCGGCCGCTCGCAGGAAGCCGAAACCGTCTGGCAGGATCTCCAGCGTCCCCTCGCCGAACATCAGGCCATTCATCTTCGTCCGCTCTTTGAGGATCTTGAAGATGAGGTCCTGTTTCTTGAGTCCCGTATATTCTGAAATATTTTCGCGTTTCGCGAGAACAATCAGGTCTTTCATCGTCAGACGCTGAAGTTCTGCAATATGAATATCAGACGAGCCCCGTTTGATCTCTTCATAACGCTCGTCCGCCACGAAGTGGTTCGCGTCATCATCCTCTTCCACATCGACAATTTTTGCTGGTGCCGCCGGAGCAGCAGGAGGTGACTCGCGCGGTTCACGCTGCAGAGCCGGCTCGCGAGAGACAGCCTCTCGTGAAATGGGCGTGTCGCGTCCCAGCGATGCCGACAACGGTCCCTCAGCAGGGACATCCCAACCGGCAGCAGGTGTTGCAGGAGTAGTACGAGGATACGAGGGGCGGGGTTTCATAGTCATTTTCGTTTTTGGAAACTAATTCGCAGCGGGATGTGAAC
>NZ_DASWWZ010000733.1:0-17463 GCF_036405755.1 Schlesneria sp. | reverse complement strand
GGATCATCGGTGCGGGAATCTTGGGGGCTCCCACGCTGTGGCCCGCGTGGTTCTTCTCTGCTTACGAGCTGAACGGACTACAGCCTGTGTTGCCCGTGTGGCTGCACTGGATGCTTTACTTACCCGAGCAGATTCCGTTCTTCAACGCCCATCCGCATCTGCACGGTCTCTTCTCGAGCGTGCTGGGCTTGATTGTGGGTGGGGGAACCGTCTGGATTGTGCGGATTCTCGGGCATTGGGCCTTTCAGCGGGAAGCAATGGGGTTCGGGGATGTGATTCTGATGGCGATGATTGGTAGCTTCATGGGCTGGCAGGCGTCTCTCATCGTGTTCTTCCTCGTGGCACCTCTGTGTGCCCTGATTGCCACCTCAATCACGTTCACGCTGCGGTCCTCGCGAGAAATCCCGTTCGGGCCTTACTTGAGTGTTGCGGCCATGATGGTCGTGCTCGGCTGGAATCACTACTTCTCGAAGTTCGAGACATTCTTCAGCCGCGGCCCGCTACTACCGATTGTCTTTTTACTGATGGGCTTGCTGTTCGCCCCGCTGCTGGTGTTGACGCGATTTGTCAAACAGCAGCTTGGGTTTCGCGAGGAACCATTGATCATCGAAGAATGGACATCGGCCGATCAGCTTTCGTTCTTTGACAGCAAGCGAAGGTGTGATACTCCCTGGCCGGGGGTGGCAGCGGGGCAGAGTCGATTGCACAGTGACCGTTGGCGGGGAACGCGGTAATTGCGCTGTTCTCAGAGAACGGGTCGATCCTCTACCATGTCCCCGGTTCTGATTTTGAAGCCCGGGAGAGTCTCGAATATGGCCGCCATAGGACTGGTCTGGTTGTGCTGTTTTACGGCCTTGGCCGCTGCTGACGATGCGCCTGCCACCGTCGCCAGTGTGAATGGAGTGTCGATTACGCAAGGGGATGTCGATTTCGCTCTGTCGCAGCAGGGTGTCGCGCCGGACCAGCGCGGTAAAGAAACTCCCAAAGTCATCGAGCGATTGATTGATCGACAACTCATTCGTGAGTTTCTGGCGTCTCAAAAAATTGAGCCCCCCGAAGAGGAAGTGCAGTTTCAGATTTCGAAAGCGGAAGCCTACATTCGCAAGGGAGGGGAAGATCCTGCCGTTGTCCTCGCGAAGCTGGGCTATTCGTCCAGCCGACTGAAAGCGGAGCTCGGGCTGCCGCTCGCCTGGCAGGTCTATGTCCGGAAGACGGTGACTGCCGAACAGGTCAAAGACTATTTCGAGCAGCATAAGCAGGAACTGGATGGGACTCAGCTTCGCGCCAACCAGATCGTGTTGAAACTGCCCATGCCTGCAGAGGCTGACGTGGTGGAAGCGAAGAAGAAGGTGCTGGCTGAAGTCCGAAATGATCTGATGGCGAAGAAATTGACCTTCGCGGAAGCAGCGATGAAGTATTCGGAGTCGCCGACTCGCGCACGTGGAGGGGACGTGGGACTGTTCGGCTGGCAGGGAAAACGTCCCGCGGCTGTTTCGCATGCGGCGTTCGCCATCAAAATCGGTGAGATCAGCGAACCGATCGTCTCACCGGTCGGCGTGCACCTGATCCAGGTCACAGAACGGCAGGTGGGAGATTTCAGTCTCGAGGATGTCCGACCTGTTATCATGGAGCGGCTCTCTCAACAGATGTGGACCCAGACCGTTCAACAAGCACGAACGGGTGCTCGCATCGAACGACGAGCGGCCCCCTGAGATTCGGAATCCAATCGTAGTTTACGGCCCTCTCAATTAAACCACCCTTTTCGCGGTGGAATCCTGAAACGAAAGTTTATCAAATGCCCGCTCAGTTAATCGACGGAAAGGCAATCGCTGCTGCGATCCGTGAGCGATTGACGCAAGACGTTGCCGAGTTCCGCCAGAAGACTCACATCACGCCGAAGCTGGCCGCCATCCTCATCGGCGATGATCCTGCCAGCCAGGTCTATGTGCGAAATAAAGAAAACGCCTGTGCCAAAGTCGGAATCGATAGTGATGTCTTCCGCCTCCCTGCGACGACGACCCAGGCGGAACTGCTGGCGCTGGTTAATCGACTGAATGAAGATTCGACGGTGCACGGAATCCTCGTGCAGTTGCCGTTGCCTGATCAGATTCATGAAACGACCGTACTGGACGCGGTGTCGGCTGCGAAGGACGTGGATTGCTTTCACCCCGAGAACGTCGGGCGGATGGCTCAGGGGCGTCCTCGATTTCTCCCCTGTACCCCGCACGGTGTTCAGGTGCTGCTGAGGGAGTCGGGGACTCGGCTGGATGGGGCGCATGTCGTGGTGCTGGGGCGAAGTGAGATTGTCGGTAAGCCTGTGGCGATGATGCTCGTTCAGAAAGGGGAGACGGCGAACGCGACGGTCACGATCTGCCATAGTCGCACGAAAAACCTGCCCGAACTGACCCGTACCGCCGACGTCCTGATCGCGGCGATCGGAAAGCCCGAGTTTGTCACAGCCGATATGGTCAAGCCGGGGGCCGTTGTGATCGACGTCGGCATCAACCGCGTTGGTGACAAACTAGTGGGGGATGTGGCCTTCGGACCGGTGTCGGAAGTCGCCTCCGCAATCACCCCCGTTCCCGGCGGAGTTGGCCCGATGACGATCGCCATGCTGCTTGAGAATACGCTGACGGCGGCCCGACTCCGGTCGAGTGCCCGATGATGTCCAACTGAGCAGCAGCTCGAAAAACACGAGGCCCCTGACGCTGAACTCAGCGCCAGGGGCCTCTTCATTGGCTTTCATCGATTTAGCGCGGGGAGCGAGCTGGCCGTCTCCCTGCGAGGTTGCTACCTGAATTCCCGCAAGGGCATTACAGGTCCTTGCCGGTCAGTCGAGCGACTTCGTTGACGTCTTTGTCCCCCCGTCCCGACAGGCAGACGACAATCACGTCCGACGGCTTGCGCTGTTTGGCTCGTTGCAGCGCGTAAGCGATTGCGTGTGAGCTTTCGAGTGCGGGCAGGATCCCTTCTGTACGAGCCACGTGCTGGAGGGTTTTGAGCGCCAGGTCATCACCGATATTCACGTAATTCACGCGGCCGGTGTCTTTCCAGTAGGCATGTTCGGGGCCGACGCCGGGATAGTCGAGACCGGCCGAAATTGAATGGACGTCCGACGTCTGCCCATCCTCATCCTGCAGGACGTAACTGTACGTTCCATGAAGAATCCCTTTGTTACCGTACGAGAGGGTGCTGGCATGATCACCGGGATTCGGACCACGTCCGCCCGGTTCCACACCGCTCAGTTCCACAGTCGTGTCGTCGACGAAGGGATAGAACATACCGGCCGAGTTGGAGCCGCCACCCACGCAGGCGACGACTTCCTCAGGCAGTTTTCCGGTCGCTTCGAGGCATTGCGAGCGGGCTTCTTTCCCAATGACGGACTGGAAGTCACGGACGATCATGGGGAAGGGGTGAGGCCCCACGACGGAACCGAGGATGTAATGGGTGTCGGCGACGGATGCCATCCAGTCGCGCATCGCTTCGTTGATGGCATCGCGGAGAGTGCGTGAGCCACTGGTCACCGGGCGGACTTCAGCCCCCATGGTTCGCATGATGAAGACATTCAGTTTCTGTCGGCGGATATCTTCTTCACCCATGTAGACGACGCAGGGCAGGCCGAAGCGGGCACACGCGGTCGCAGTGGCAACGCCATGCTGACCGGCACCGGTCTCGGCGATGACCCGTTTCTTCCCCATTCTCAGGGTCAGCAGCGCCTGTCCAATCGTGTTATTGATCTTGTGAGCGCCGGTGTGATTCAGATCTTCTCGCTTGAAATAGATCTGGGCTCCCCCGCATTCCTTCGTCAGTCGTTCGGCGAAGTACAGTGGATTCGGGCGGCCGACAAAGGTACGCAACAGGGAATCCAGTTGCTTATGAAAGGCGGGATCGGCCTTGGCTCGGGTGTATTCGACCGTCAGTTCTTCGAGTGCGTGCATCAGCGTCTCGGGGACGAACCGTCGACCGAATTCACCGAAGCGGCCTTCCGCGTCCGGAACCTGTGACGTTGCCGGGCCGTATGCTGAGGAGGGAACCGTGGAGGAAACAACAGACATAGTCAACTTTCACAGAACAAAACGAGAATCAGCGTGGAAACCGGCATCGGTTCATGCGAACAGCGGCGGATCAGACAATGTCAGCGGAGATGTCGATCCCCCCTCATCAACCTGTCGAACCCTCTCTCTCATCCGCTGCGGACCCGAATGCCCCCGTCTGCCGGATGAGTTTTCTTCAATGGATGGAATTGTAACTGCACACAGACGTGAAAACCACATCCGCCGTCCTGACATCGATGAGCAATTGACGTACGCAGGAACAAGAAAATGAGGACAACCCGAGTGGCCAGGGGGTTCGGGCAGCTCGAAGACAGGGACAGATTTCTCGACAGGGGAGACGCTCCGTATGATTTCGTCGGAATCCCTCGGCTTTGGGCTGCCGTACCAGAAACGTACGGGGAAGGCTCGGCCTCGCACTCGCAAGAGAAAGTGGCCCGGGATCCGGGGCCTGTGTCTTCCCATTTCTAACAGCACTGTCTAAGGTAATTTTCTCCTGGTTTTTCTCGTGCAGTTCTCGACAACCACTGCGCCTTTGGAAACAAATCGATCCTCATGACCACATCCCTGGCTCAACCCGTTCGGACGACTCATCGACCTCAGCAGCTTCTCGAACGGTTAAGGGCCGTGGTGGGCGAAGAGTCGTTGCTTTTCAATCCCGAAGAACTGCTGGTTTACGAGTGCGATGGATTCGTCGTCGATAAGAAATCGCCCGATGTGGTCGTCTTTCCGACAACGACCGAGCAAGTCGTTGCGATCGTTCAAATCTGCAACGAGTTCGACGTCCCTTTCGTTCCCCGCGGGGCGGGAACCAGTCTCGCCGGGGGGTGCCTCCCCGTCGGGGGGGGCGTCATGATCGCGCTCACCCGGATGAGGAAGATTCTGGAAGTCAACTACCGCGATCGCTATGCCGTGGTCGAACCGGGACTCGTCAATGTGCACCTGACACAGCACTTGAAAGGGAGCGGTTATCACTTTGCCCCGGACCCTTCGAGTCAGGGAGCCTGCACGATCGGCGGAAACTTCGCCACAAACTCCGGGGGACCCCACACGCTCAAGTACGGCGTGACCGTGAACCACGTACTCGGGGCGGAAGTCGTGCTGCCCAGTGGTGAAGTCGTCCAGTTAGGTGGACCGACAGAAGAAACGCCGGGCTACGATCTGACCGGACTGTTCGTCGGCAACGAAGGAACCCTCGGTATCGCGACAAAAGTCATCGTCCGACTGACACGCGATCCCGCTGCGTACCGCACGATGCTCGGAATTTTCGAAACGGTTTCCGACGCCACGAAAGCGATCAGCGAAATCATCGGGGCCGGGATCGTTCCTGCGGCACTCGAGATGATGGACCAGGGGATTGTCAGTGCCGTCGAGCAGGCGTTCCATTTTGGATTTCCGCTCGATGCCGGTGCGGTCCTGCTGATCGAAGTCGATGGCCTGGAAGTCGCTGTCGACGAAGAAGCGCAACGCATCATCAATCTCTGTACGGCGAACGGGGCACGTGAAGTTCGGCAGGCGAATTCGACGAAAGAGCGACTCCTGCTGTGGAAATGCCGCAAGCAGGCGTTCGGTGCGATTGGGCGACTAAGTCCCAGCTATTGCACGCAAGACGGCGTGGTGCCCCGCACCAAGCTGCCTCAGATTCTCGAACACATCATCGATTGCGGGATCCGGCACGGACTGCGAATCGTGAATGTCTTCCACGCGGGCGACGGCAACATCCACCCGATTCTGCTGTTCGATGAACGGGATACCGAACAGGTGGAACGAGTTCTCAAAGCGAGCGACGAGATCCTCAGCAAGTGCATTGAACTGGGGGGAAGCGTCACGGGGGAACACGGCATCGGCGTCGAAAAAATCAACTTCATGGACAAGCTGTTCGCTCCTGAAGACCTGAACGTCATGCGATCCATTCGCGACTGTTTCAATCCCGCTGGCCGCTGCAGTCCCGGGAAAATGCTCCCCACCTCCGCAGGGTGTGGAAACGAGGCTCCACTCAAGCAGAAGCCGGGTCGGCGAGCTGCGATGTAGTCCTGAACGACGTTTTAGAGACGGGAAGGGAGCCCTGATTTCCTGTTGGCGACGACGTGACAGGAACACCCCTTCACGGAATTGCTGAGCAACACTGGCAGAGGTCCCTGTCCCCTATTCAGCGATGTTCGATTTCGAATTTCCGTCAATCCGAAAGAACTCTCAATGACATCCGCTACGACGCCAGTTCCCATCATGGGTGATGGACTTCCGCCAGTCCTGCGTGAGATGCTCGGTCCGGATATTGAGATCCTCGAGTGGGACGAGTCGCCGCAATCGCCGAGTCTGGCCCGTGCTGTGGGCGTCCTGACATTCGGACATCCCCGCGTGGATGGACCGCTGATGGATCGGATGCCGAACCTGAAGGTGATCAGCAACCACGGTGTCGGAGTCGATCACATTGACGTGGCGGCGGCCCGGGAACGAAAGATTCCCGTCGGGAACACGCCCGGCTGTCTCGACGCATCGACGGCCGACATGACGATGGCGCTGCTGCTGGCGACCGCCCGCAACGTTGTCGTCGGGGATCAGTTCGCCCGTTCTGCCGAATTCACTCATTACGATCCGGCTCAGTTGATCGGCTACGAAGTCTCGGGCAGCACGCTGGGGATTGTCGGATTGGGCCGCATCGGCCGGCAGGTCGCTCGCCGTGCCCGGGCCTTCGACATGCGGGTGCTCTATCACAATCGTAACCGCGACACTGAGGCGGAACGGGATCTCGGCGTTGAGTACGCAGCGTTCGATGATCTGCTGAAGCAGTCGGACTTTGTGGCGCTCAATTGCCCTCTGACCCCCCAAACAACCAATTTGATTGGCACTCGTGAACTAGGGCTGATGAAACCGACGGGGATTCTGCTGAATATGGCACGCGGGGCGGTCGTCGATCACGACGCTCTGTTTGCGGCACTCAACTCTCGCCGCATCGCCGGAGCGGGGCTGGATGTGACCAATCCCGAACCCCTTCCGCGCAACCATCCTTTACTGTCGCTGACGAATCTGGTGATCACCCCTCACCTGGGAAGTGCGTCCAACCGCACACGTCACCGCATGATGCAGATGACGGTCGAAAACCTGCAGGCGGGCTTGAAGTCCAACCCCTTGCCATGGGCCGTTTAGTCGTTTCCCGGCGCGGAGATCCGCTCCGCTGCGGCTTCGCTGGTGCCATCCTGCTTCGCGTTGCACAGTATGCAGGAACATGCCAGGCCAGTCGGTGAGATTCAGCAGTTTGAGCTCAGTACGTCGGTCAGTAAGCAATCACTCTCAATTCCTACTCAATCGGGAATCGATCCGTCATGAATGACGAAACTCTGCAGCGAATCCAACAGGCGTATGGCGTCGAGAACTGGTCAGCCGGATATTTCGATATCAATGGCAAGGGGCACGTCGTTGTCCGTCCCGTCCAGGGAGATTCGCGGTCAGTCGATTTGAAGGATCTCGTCGATGATTTGCTGTCAAAACAGAAGCAGCAGTCACCATTGCTGCTGCGATTCCCCCAGATCCTGACCAGCCAGTTGCGACGGCTTTCCACGGCCTACCATTCGGCCATCACACAATACGGCTTCCACGGACTGCACTATCCCGTCTTTCCGATGAAAGTGAATCCCCGACGTGAAGTGGTCGAAGAGTTCCTGCGTGACAGCAATCGCTACCGGGTCGGGCTGGAGTGTGGTTCGAAAGCAGAACTCTACGCGGCGGTGGCACAAGAGCAGAATGCCGAATCGTTGCTGCTGTGTAATGGCTTCAAGGACGAAGCGTTCATTCGCACGGCACTGCTGGCTGTGCAGGCAGGGAAACGGGTCGTCATCATCGTCGAGAAGTTGAACGAGCTCAAGATGGTCGTCAAGCTGGCGCAGCAGACCGGGGTTGCTCCCTGGATCGGCCTGCGCGCCAAGCTCTATTCACGCGGGTCGGGGAAGTGGGCATCGTCCGGAGGTGACGCCGCCAAGTTCGGACTGACGACATCAGAACTGCTTGATTGTGTTCGTCTGCTGCGGGAAAACAAACTCGACCATCGCCTGAAGCTGCTGCATTTCCATATCGGGTCGCAGATCACGGACATCAAACGTGTGAAGAACGCGATGAAAGAGGCTGCCCGCGTTTACTCCAAACTGCGGCAGATCGGCTGCGAGATTGAGTTCCTCGACATTGGCGGCGGTCTGGGGGTGGACTACGATGGCTCACAGACTCGCTATGACTCGAGCGTGAACTACACCGTGCAGGAATTTGCGAACGACGTCGTCTATACCATCAAGTCTGTCTGTGATGAAGAGCATGTCCCCCATCCGCATCTGGTGACCGAGAGCGGGCGGTTCATGACTGCCTATCACACGGTCTTCATCACGTCCATCCGCGATGAGATCGAAACCTTCGCCGACGATGTCCCTGTCGTGACCATCGACAACGACGATCCTCAAGTGATCACGGAACTCAAAGACCTGTGCGACGGGATCAACGGCAAGAACTATAACGAGTACTACCACGATGCCCTTGAACACAAAGACGAGCTGCATACGCAGTTCAATCTGGGGTTAATCAGTCTCGAAGACCGCGCGAAAGGGGAAGTGCTGTTCTGGGAAGTCTGTGCCCGGGCCCTGAAAGAATCCGAAGAGGACAAGTTCCCCGATGATGAGTTTGAAGCACTGAAGAAAATTCTGGCTCAGAAGTATCTGTGCAACTTCTCTCTTTTCCGCTCGGCCCCGGATAGCTGGGCAATCAAGCAACTGTTTCCCATCGTTCCGATTCACCGCCTGAACGAGATTCCGTCAGACTTCGCGACGCTGGTCGACGTCACGTGCGACAGCGATGGAAAGATCGACAAGTTCATCGATCTGAAGGATGTGAAAGAGACGCTCGAACTGCACCGCTGGCAGGATGGTGAGGACTACTACCTGGGAATCTTCCTCACCGGGGCGTATCAGGAGGTGATGGGAAGTCACCACAACCTGTTCGGCAATCCCAACGAAGCTCAGGTGGTGATCGATGCCGACGGCAGATACCACGTGACGAAGCTGGTCCCGGGAAGTCGCATCAACGACATGCTGCAGTTCGCCCGCTATGACAGACTGCAGCTCCTGGAATCGTACAGGAAGCAGTTGGCCGCACGCGTCGATGCCGGTGCTCTGTCAAAAGAGACGGCAGAGCAACTCGCGAAGGATTATGAAAGCGGTGCCGGAAAAGGGACCTATCTCGAGTAGTTCTCAGGCCTCGACCAGTTCGCCCTGTTCAGCCAGCACGGGGCCAGTCAGTACAGGCTCGGCGAGTTCGGGTTCGGCAATTACGGAGTCGGTTGCAGAAGGGACTGCCACGTCGTCGCCGTCCTCGTCTTCGTCTTCGCTGATGCGTCCCTGGATTCCCTGCTTGCCCAGCGGAGTCAACTGGTACCGCAGACCACCGTCACGGCCTGCCAGGTCGAACTTGAGAAATCCGTACGCGATCAGCTTCCCGTGGATGCCGGATAGCTCTTCCACAGGGACATCTTCCACGTGGAAGATCCTGGGAGTCCATCCATCAAACTCGGGCGAATCGTTGCGTCCCTGCGTATGGAGTTGCTGATACTGCTGCAGTACCAGCGACCACTGCGGGTTTTTTCTCAACTGTTCTAGCTCGAAGTCATCCATGCCGGATGTATCGTCGAGACGACTTCCCGGCAGCACTTCTGCTGTTGCGACCCTGAACAGCCAGCCAATTCGTTAAACTTTAACACGCGGTGCCGCCTGGCTCTGCCTCGATAACCGTTACAAATTAACGAGAGGTGGCGTCTCATTCGGCAAGTTCGACAAGTCCCACATCGATGTATTGGCCACCCCCCGTTTGTTTGCAATGGACAGCCAGCGTGTTGGTTCCCCTGGTCAGTGCTTTCTGAGCCTGAGGGCTGAGACGAAACTGCCGGTAGTCGGTGGAATAGCCGCTGACTTTCTTCAGTAATTCGCCGTTCAGGTAGACTTCTGCGTCCTCGTCATGATGCATGATCAGCCGAATTTCCCCCTTGGGATTGGTCTTCAGATTAAACGTCCGCCGCAGCCAGATATCATTGGACTTCCATTCTGTTCTGACCACGGAACCGGGGGTCGATTTTTCACCGAAGCCCCCTGGCGCTGACTTCCAGGGAGTGGCATCGAATGCCGGTTTTTCCCAACCGTCGCTCGGCTTTTCCAGCGTATATTGCCACGTGACCGCTTCGTCTCTGGACGTGGGAACAACCGTGTTGAGTTGCCGCGCGGGCTGAAACAAGGCCGCATGCGCTTTCGTCGCCGCCTCCACCGGAATCTTGAGGACTTTGCGGTCGTAGGTCATCAGGCCGTTGACCTCGGTTTCGACGTCTGTCGTTTGCGTGTAGATGGCGGCTGACAGCCCCGGTTTTTCGATCAGCGGATGAAGCTGATCAAACAGATCCAGATACGCAGCGGTCAGTGACACCTGGTCTTCGAAGTTGCGGTATCCCCAGTTCTCTTTCCCCTGCCAGGTATGCCCCTCCAACGGCAGGCCCAGTCCGCCAAACTCACCCAGCACAGACGCACGCTCGGCCGTCGGAACAGGTGCGACGGGCCCCGGGTACCGATGTACGTCAATCACATCACCCACGGGAAAGTCGTTTCCTCCCGAGGCGCAGTTGACCAGTCGGCTGGGGTCGTACTCTTTCGTCCACTTCGTAATGGCGACGGTCTCTGACTGTCCCCACCCCTCATTAAAGGGAACCCACATCACGATGCAGGGGAACGCACGGCGCGCGTCGATGATCGACTTCCATTCCCGCCGATAGTCAGCCGCCGATTCGGCTGAACGAGTCAGCTCCTGATTGTCGAACTTGCCGAACGGGTCCCATGGGGCCGAGCGATCTCCGCTGGGCATGTCCTGCCAGACCAGCATTCCCGTTTTGTCGCAGTGGTGGTACCAGGTGGCCGGTTCCACTTTGACGTGCTTGCGGATCAGGTTGAACCCGTACGCCCGCGTCTGATCGATATCAAATTTCATTGCTTCGTCCGTGGGGGCGGTATACAGACCGTCAGGCCAGAACCCCTGATCGAGCGGGCCTACCTGAAACAGGGGCTTGTCATTGAGCAGGATGCGCGTGATTCCGTGCGCGTCTTTTCCCACAGAAATTTTCCGCAGTGCTGTATAGGAACTGACAAGGTCGACCAGCGGAACAGGATCGACCGCCTCAATCACACCTGGATCCTTCGGCAACCATTCCTGCCCGAAGCCCAGCAGATCGGCCGATTCATCCTCGACGAGTGCCACATGGACATCGATCAGATGCGGGTTCGAGGGGGACCAGATGTACGATGCAAAATTCGGATCTTGATCTCTCAGCGTGATCCGCGCAGGGGCTTTCAGATCGGTCTGCCAGCGTCGGTGAGTGATCCCTCCCGTGGCGGTTTGCGACCGGACGACAATCCCCAGTTTCCACCCCGGCTGTGGGTTAACGACGTCGGTCTGAATCGTCAGTTGTCGCTGGTCCAGGTCCGGAGTGATCGTGACGTCACGGATATACGTTTGGGGGACGGGTTCCAGCCAGACCGTCTGCCAGATTCCGGTGGTGGGTGTATAGAAGATACCCCCTGGCTTCTGGACCTGTTTACCCCGTCCCTGATAGCCTGCGTCGCTGGGGTCCCAGACGGCGACAATCAGTTCATTCTCGGCATCCGGCTTCAGCACCGAAGTAATATCGAAACTGAAGGGATCGAAGCCGCCGCGATGGCTTCCGACTTCATGTCCGTTGACGAAAACGGTAGTCTCCCAGTCCACCGCGCCAAAGTGCAGCAGCACCCGCTGATTTGCCCAGGCGGGGTCGACCGCATCGTTCTTTCGTGGGATCTGGAAGTTACGGCGATACCAGAGCTTCTGCTCGGGTCCCACCAGTTCCATCACGCCTGACAGAGCCGATTCCACAGGGAAGGGGACCAGAATCGCTTCCGTCTGCCACCGGCCCGGCCGAGCGGTCTCTTTCGGCTCAATGGAGTAATCCCACAAGCCGTTCAGGTTGAGCCACTCTTTGCGAACCAGTTGCGGACGAGGGTATTCCGGATGCGCATTCGTTGGTGAAACCTCGTCTGCCCACTTGGTCATCAGCGGAGCCGATTTCGCTTTCCACTCACCCGCCAGACAGGGAAGGGACCACAGGCCGATCACCAGGAAAAAGAGGTGTTTCATGAGCGAGCGCTTTCCAGAAAAGGTGAGAGTCAATCACCAGATTCAAACGACTCGCCCCCGCAATTTCCAGCACTCTTTCAGTTTACCCATCCCCACCGCATCGCGCGTTGAGCCCGCTGCCAAGAACGGGAACAGGCTTTCCTCATCGCCCACTGATCCGCAGATTGAGCTGATTCTCGCAGATGAGCGTTCCTGTCTCCAGAATCTGCGTCCCTCCGCGTAATCTGCGGATGAAGGATTCACATGAGCGGCCAATCCGGGTTCGCGAGGCAGTCCGTCATGGCCCTGCAGAGCCGAGGGGCCCCCGGACCCGCACCGCAAACGTTCCTGCACAGCGATTTGCCCTCCCGGCCAGGGGTGTCTCGCTCAGTTTGTCAGCGATGCTCCCGTTGGTGATTCCGTCCGCCAGTCAATGACCGAATGGATGACGATCCCCCCTTGCACACTCCACACTGCATGCACTCGCCCTCGTCCATCGTCCCGCAGGGAGGATTGATCATCGTCGCCGTAGATCTGGAATCCGTCGACAATCGTACCGTTCTTAAGTTGAATGGAGTTCGATAAGCAGATCGAATCAATCCATGTTTTCCCGTGATCCGATGATCCTCGATAGTAGGCTTGCCAGGTCTCCCCCTGTCGCTCCATCCACATGACGTGCACCATGGGGCCGATCGCGTCGATCGCGGCCATTCGAACCTCTTCGGCGGAGGGATGCGAGTGCTGAGTTGCGTCGCTCCATTCGCGTCCGTCGGAACTGGAGCGAGTCAACAGTTTCTCGGCTCTGGCTGTAATGAACGCCGTATGAAACCGGCCGGAACCATCTCGCGCCACAACCGGAAATCGCTCACCATTGAAAGGATGCGGACGATCCGGCTGCAGGGACTCGACCAGAACCGTGTTGCGCCATGTCTCTCCATCGTTGTCGGTCATGCTGAGTTGGCTTGTAGAGCCCTCCCCTTCCACAATCCACGAGGCGGCGATCTGTCGATCATCGTCAATGACAACCGAGAAGGGGATCGCCTGGGTCGTCTCTCCAAACGGGGGTGGAAGGCGTTGCCAGGACTTGCCGAAATTGTTCGAGAGGAAAACACCGGAATAATGGCGGATCCGAGCTCTCAGAAGCTCATGCACATTCGGTGCATTTCCATCGAGCGGTCTCGTCGCTGCGTCGGGGACGGGTTCACTCATGCTGGCGGCAATCACAATTCGTCGGCCATTGGGGCTGACTGCGAGAACGGGCCGGTCACCATGCCGCCAGCGGATGGGCATCTCATGCGACCACGAAGCACCGCCGTTGGCAGACCGTCGAAAGAGGGTCTGCCCGTCGGAACGCAAACCGTAAACGGCGTAGTAGTGCCCGCGACGATCCGTCTCGACCCACGGATCAAACCGAAGCTCCCCTGCTGTCGATCGAGCGGTCAGATTTTCCGGCAACCCCCACATCTCGCCGCGGTCGATTGATCTCCAGGCAAGAATGTCGCCGGCCAGTGGATCGTTCACAAGTCCGTACGCCAGGACCACGACGGTGCCGCTGCGATCAGCAGCGATCACCGGCTTCGGCGATTGAAAGCCCGGGCCGGGGGAAAGCTGTCTGGACGAGACAAGTTCCGGCGAGACGCTCTGCAGGACAACCGGATAAGGGAGCGTCTCCGTCAGAGCTGGAACAAACTCATCGCGCGAGAGGCTCAGCCAAATCGAAGCCAGGATCACAAATAGGAACAAGCCGCCGATCAATCGTCGATGTTGTCTCGCCATGATGAACCATGTTCCGAAAGACGGTAGTCAGATCCACGAGCATCGCGAGTCTATGGGAAGACTGCACGCCGAAGAAACTGCCCACCAGTCCCATCACGCCGCAATTACACGATTTAGCTTTCACTAGCCCGGCCGACAGGGGAGGCGCATCCCGAGCCACGCTGGAAGACCGAAACGATCCGCGAAAACGAACGGAGATGATCCAATCAACTAAAAGTCAACAAGTATGAAGAAAAGTTGGTCCCGAGGATCACTTGTCCGGGGGCCTACTTCACAGTACGTTTACCGCCCTAAATTTAGAGCGATACAGAATGTTCTCTGCCGAAGAAATACATGAAATGATCGCTGAATTGTGAGCACCGTGCCCATCGAGGTTCAAATTGACGTTGCAACGAAGTGTCGCGAAGCTGTGATTATCCTCGTCGACTGTTTCGCGACGCCACCGACTTCTGATTGTCAGGCCTTTCGGTCGGAACCACTATTTCAGGCGTGGACGTCGTTGATTTGAGCAACTTTGAACCCATCTCAATCACCCTTGAAACTCAATACGCCCGAATGGCAAAAAGGATAATTGGTTGACTCAACTTGTCTCCTTCAAGAAAGCGACTGCGTGACCAACGGCGGCAATAACATTTACGTTCGAAAAAATGTCGTCTCCCGGTGGAAAGGCGAACTGAATCGTGCGGAAGGTAGAAGTGCAATTTTCTCGCCGTATCTCACGAGGCCCGTTGTAACTGGCGTTTTCAAGTCCGCCAAATCAAACTCACATTGTGAAATCTACACGCTGTTTGACTCTGAGGCCTTTGCAAGTGGTGCATCCGACATTCGAACTTTAAAAAAGTTGAAATGTTTGGGTGCCAAGATTTACGCTGTGACGGGGCTTCACGCCAAAATAGTAATTATTCCCCCGGCTTTTGCCAGTGTTGGAAGCCAGAATCTCACAAAAGGAGGGACTTCTCGTCGAGAGGCCACCGTCGTAATCACCGATCCGAACACCGTTCATTACCTTTGGAGCGAAGTTCAACCGTGGTGCGAGTCAGCAATCGAGATCACGAATGAGATGATCGAAGATATGATTAAAAAGCTTCCCCCTCTACGAAAGAGAATAAGGGAATTGCGGCAGCAGTTGACAGAACTGAACCGTGAAATTGAACTTGAAGAAAACGGGAGAGTTAAGCAAAGGGAAACCGATCAACGCGAGGCGGCGGCGAAAGCGATTGTTGAGGCCAATCGACAGCGGCAGATTGTGGAGGATCGTCGACGCACAGCGAAGACATGGAATTCAAGAATTACGCACGCTCAGGTTTCGGTGCGTGCCAAGGTAAAGGCCACATCTAAGAAGCGGGATGGCCAACTAATTTCCTTGGTCGCAAGTTCTAGTGATTTAACCAAATTGACGCTTCCGGGTGGCATGGTGCCGCACTTGGTTCCCTTTAAATCTTATCTTTGCATCATAGAAGATACGTGGAGGCTTGGGTTTGCTCGTCTCGTAAAAACACGTATCACGTTTGTTGGTCGATCCTTGAGAAGAAGAGGTACATCAATTATCGGAGGTGAAGACTGTGAAGTGTGGTTCAATGCGTCAACTGATACTTCATCTGGAACGAACTTGGCTTGCAACATTCGTCTTACTCGATTGGAATTTCTCAGTTCGATTGCATTTGATTGCTGGTTTGATGGAAGCCGCATAACGATACATCGTTCTAAACAAAGTAATCTTTATTTCAATGAGGATGTGGAAACCTGGAAAAACGAAAATACAGAACTTATTGCCGCCAATCTCACATCTACGTTTCTGAGCGCGGTTCTACATGACCAACAAATCGAGTTGTCATCTGACGCAGAAGTGTTCTTTGGGGCAAGGAACACTCAATACATCCTATTCGGAGGTGCGTGGGAAAACTGCCCGATGATAATGGCCCGTCGGATCTAAATAATTGCCGTGAACGCCAAGTCTGACGAGACGGCATCAATCGTTTCAGGTCTGTTGCAGATAACTCCAAAGGCAGTCAAATGCCCGTCACACTTCTTCCGCGATCGTGGTCGCCTCACACGAGTACCTTTCACGTTTCTTAACCCCGCTCAAAAAAGAAAAGGGGGCAGGTCTGAGACGAAGTCTTCGGATTGCCTGAGACTTAGAAAGTCGCTACGACGCCGCATCCATGGGGTCTCAGGTCAAGGAAGACGGAGCCGCAGCGATCATGAAGGATTATCCCAGGAGCCTCACGGATGAGCAATGGAAGGTCATTGAAAAACTATTGCCGAAGCGGGCCAACCGCCTGTGGACCGCAGAGTCATCTTGGATGCAATCCTGTACCTGAATCGAACCGGTTGTCAGTGGCGTTACTTGCCTCACAAATCCCCTCACTGGAAGACGGTTTACACGGTTTTCTGGCGCTGGCGTCGAGACGGAGTCTGGAATTCGGTAAGCGCACGGTGAAGTGCATCTTGAGCCATTGGTCTGCCATGGTTGAAATGTACCACCAGTAATGAGAGTCTTTTTGCCGAATTAAGGCAAGGAGATTGGAGATGCCGAAAGGTGTTGGAAAACGTCACAGCGCGGCTCAGATCGTGGAGAAGCTGCGTGATTGTGATGCGATGTTGAAGTCAGGTAAGTCGGTTTCGGAAGTGGTTCAACACCTCGGGATCAGCGAGCAGACTTACTACCGTTGGCGGAGCAAGTACGGCGGTATGAGTTCAGACGAAGCGAAGCGTCTGAAGGAGCTGGAAACAGAGAACGCGCGGTTGAAGAAGCTTCTGGCTGAAGCGGAGCTGGACAAGGCGATGCTGAAAGAGATCGCCTCGGGAAACTGGTGAGCCCTTCCCGCAAGCGTGAAGCTGTGGACCATCTGGAGAGTTCGTTTTCGGTCAGTGAACGTCGCGCGTGCCGTGTGTTGAGCCAGCCGCGCAGTAGTCACCGTTATGAACGGCAACCCACTTGTGACGAAGGGCGCCTGTTATCCCGGATTCACGAGTTGGTTCTTCAGCACCCGCGTTTCGGGTATCGCCGGATCACGGTTGTGTTACAGCGGGAAGGGTTTGAAGCCGGGTTTGATCGTGTGTATCGGCTGTGGCGTCGCGAAGGTCTCAAAGTGCAGAAAAAGCCACGAAAGAAGCGACGTCTCGGTGCCAGTGTGAATCGCTGCAATCGCGTTCGTGTGGAGCGGAAGAACCAGGTCTGGGCGTGGGATTTCATCTTCGATCGAACGTCGAACGGGACCAGCCTGAAGTGGTTGAGCGTGGTCGATGAATTCACTCGCGAATGTTTGTGTTTGAAGGTGGCTCGCCGGATGACAAGCGAGGACATCATCGAGGTGTTGCGGGGCCTGTTTGTGGCTCATGGCGTACCGGCACATATCCGGAGTGACAACGGACCGGAGTTTATTGCCAAAGCGTTGCGGAATTGGCTGGAGCGGTCATCGGTGGGGCCGCTGTACATCGAGCCTGGTTCACCGTGGGAGAATGGCTACGCGGA
>NZ_DASWWZ010000732.1:0-8356 GCF_036405755.1 Schlesneria sp. | reverse complement strand
CCCCCTGCCCGGCATAGCTCTCAGCCAGCTTCTGCAGTTTGAGGGAGTATTGCTTTGCCAGCGGGCACTCCGTCCCGAGCACGGCCAGGACCAGTACGGGACTCGACTGATAGTCGTCCAGCGAGTGAGCCTTGCCTCGGTAATCGATGAGCGAAAACGGCGCGATCGACTTCCCGAGCAGGAATGGGCCATCCTCCGCCGCGGCAAGTGGTAAATTGCGACTCAGCACCAACATGACAAGGCAGACCAGCCCCGCATTTACGAGCCTGTGCGACGACCGAGTAGCCCTCGTATCCCAGTGTGACGCCCAAGGCCCGACCGTTCCTGTCACTTGCGGGCGCGCCTGAGAACTTTGTCGAGCCTGGCAATCCAGATCACACATCAATCCCAATCCTTATTCTGACCAATGCCAAAACTTCCGACGGGTTGTCCCCCGCCATCCGAAACTGCTTTCAACAATACTATGCGAAAGTCTTATCGCTGTGACCCACTTCAGGGAAACTCAGGCAACTCCGGAAAATGCCGTCCCTTCCAATCTCGATCCCCGCGCTGATTAGCGCGAACGAACGATGTCACAACAGGAGATACTCTACCCCGCCAGAACGCCTGTGGTTTCAACCCGCCCCATCGCCACTCGTCCCCAGACCCGCTCCTCAAACATGGCTCAGATGGCATACTGAGAGATCGTCGCGCGGCGGGGATGGAATGCATTCTCTTTTCGCCGCCAGCTTTTGACAGAATCACGGGGTGTCGGAAGCTGGGGAACCAGCCATTCTGGGCGGATCGGAGGTCTCAGGACACGCGGAGAGTACCATCGCCGCAACCTTTTCCACATTAAGACGTTGCACCACCCCACCCCGACCCATTTCCACTCCAAAAGAAGGATTTCCACTTTTCGTCACGAAATTCCCGGATTTCTCCCAAGATTCGAATCCCGCCAGCGAATGACTGAGCAACACGGCAGGAAACACGCCGTTCGCTGTCGAAATTTCGCAAGTGAGACGTTCAGGGGGATTCGCGATGATTAAGAAAGGTTTACTGGGACTGGCTGTAGCGGGGTTGCTCGGCACCTTCGTGTTCGGGACCGAAGCGGTCAGCTACCTTCGCGCCGGTTGCCGCAATGTCAAGAACGCCGTCAAAGCGGAAGTCCCGATCGAGTTTGAAGCCGAGCGAGCACAGACGCTGGTCGAACGTCTGGTGCCGGACATTCGGCAATGCATGCATGTCGTCGCCGAACAGCAGGTCGATCTCGAAAATCTGCAGACCCTGCTGACTCAGAAGGAAGCCGATCTCACGAAGCAGAAAGAGGCGATCTTGGCGTTGCGAACCGACTTGGGAACAGGCAAGGGTTCTTTCGTCTACGCACGTCACTCGTACACCGCCAGCGATGTCCGACGGGATCTCGCGTCCCGGTTTGAGCGATTCAAAGCAGCGGAAGAAATCCTGGCAGCAGACCGCAAGATCCTGACCGCTCGCGAACAGGCCCTGGCCGCCAACCGGGAAAAGCTCGAAAGCATGATGCAGGCGAAAAAAGAACTGGAAGTGAAACTCGAACAGCTTCAGGCCCGCATCCACACAGTCAAGGCGGCAGAGACTGTCAGCCAACTGGCCATTGATGACTCGAACCTCAGCAACGCACGCAAGCTGATCAGTGAATTGAACAAACAGCTTGACGTGAAGCAGAGAATTCTCGATGTGGAAGGGAAGTTTGTCGGCCTGATTCCGGTCGAGACACCGACTCCCGCTGCTCCTGCCGACCTGGACCGACAGATCGACGCCTACTTCAGCACACCACAGGCTGACGATACGTTTGCCGCCAGGGACTGATCCGAAGTCAGTTTCGTCAAAGTAACGGGTTTTGAATGATCTGAATGTGCGTCGATACCGTTAAACTGGCGGTGACTGCGGAGTGACCGCCAGTGAGTGACCGCGTCCCACTTCCGAAACCCTACGTATGCGATTCACCTACCAGTCCGGAGCTCAGCCCCTCGCGGGCTTCACCATCCAACGCGGTATTCACCGCGGCGGGTTTGGCGAGGTCTATTACGCGCGCAGCGACGGTGGCAAGGACGTCGCACTGAAACTGCTGCATCAACAGGATCAGGACATTGAAATCCGCGGAGTCACCCAGTGTCTGAATCTCAAGCACTCCAATCTGATCACACTGTTTGACGTCAAAACGGACGAGCACGGCGATTACTGGGTCGTGATGGAGTACGTGGCGGGTTCCAGTCTGGAAGACGTTCTGGCTTCGTTTCCGGATGGTTTGCCCTTAGCAGAAGTTGCGGCCTGGCTGGACGGATTGGTCGCCGGAGTGGCTCATCTGCATGACCGCGGGATTGTGCACCGGGACCTGAAACCCGGAAACGTCTACCGCGAGAACGGTGTCGTCAAAGTGGGGGACGTGGGGCTGTCGAAGCGACTCGGCAGCGATCATCGGCGACAGCATACGCAAAGCGTCGGAACCGTCTACTACATGGCGCCTGAAGTCGCCAGGGGCCAGTACGGCCCCGAGGTGGACGTCTACTCGCTGGGTGTGATGCTCTACGAGATGATTACGGGTCGCTTGCCGTTTACTGGAGAAACGACGGCCGAAATCCTGATGAAGCATCTGACGGCGCAGCCGGATCTCACCCCCGTCCCGCGTGAGCTACGTCCGACCGTCGCGCGTGCTCTGGAAAAAGACCCCACCCGAAGGACGGCGACCGTCCGCGAGCTGGGACAGGATTTCTGGCGAGCGACACAGCAGCACCGTTTACCAATGGCTTCTGCCGCAGAAGTCTCTTCCGCCGCCCCTCTGTCCGGGGAACAATTCCCACAGCCGACAGCCGACGTTGCCTCGTCAGAACCGACCACGATTCCGGCGAACTCATTTCTGCCCCCCCTTCCTCGGGGTTCTCAGTCTGCCAATTCCCCTGCAGGCGTATCCAGCGAGGCTCCCTGGCGACGCCAGCACGCAGACTTGGAACGAAAGCGTCAGCCCGGTGGAGGCGGAACGTCGAACAGTCGATCTACCCGATCGGAACCATGGCTCCAACCCGAGCAGTGGCTGCAGCTGTGCATCGTGCTGGGAATGGTGTTGCTTCTGACAGGCTCTCTCCGGGGTGCGTTCCCGCTGGGAGGCGTTCGGAGTACCCCGGTTCTCGGATTCGTGATCATCGCGTTGCTGGTCGTGCCGACGGCGGGCATCGCCGCCTTGCATTCGTTGAAGTTGCTGCTTTATCGAATTACCGATGTCGACCCAAAGCAAAAACACTCACCCCGTCCCGGAACAGCCCCCTACTCTCCCCCCGCGCCGTCGTATCCCGAAGTTCGTGCGGAATTCGTGTCTTCCGGCCCTGCGCGGCGTGCTGCCGTCGCCGTCGCAGTCGACCCAAGGTTCCCATTCGACGATCGCCCCTGGCCAGAACGACTGCCGGAACTCGCCAACTCCCTGGGCTATGCGGGACTGGTCGCCAGCCTGCTTTCAGCCGGTGTCTACGCGGCACTGTCCGTTCCGCTCAGGCAGGACCAGCCACTTCCGTTTATGCCGCGTCCCGAATCGGCGATTCTGTTTATGGCCACGGCCATTGTCGGCTCATGGCTGATCCTGATCGGACACACCCTGTCGTCCGGTTCTCACTGGACGAATCGCCAGCGCTGGCTGTTGCGACTGGCCACGGGTGCCGTCATTGGTTCGATCGCGTACGCCCTGGATGAGTTCCTGCTCGTGAATTATTCCCCTTCTGCCTACAGTGCACGATCCCTCTTCAGGTCCCTGGGGGGCCACCCACTGATTGAGGGAGGATCGAATCCGACGTGGCTGGCCTACAGTTGGTTCTTCGCGGGCTGGCTGGGTCTGCGGCGCTGGTCCCAGGAGATGGACCTGCACCGGAAGGTGCCCTTCCGGATGGGAACGGTGATGACTGCCATCCTGACCGCATTCCTGATGTCGTGGGTCTTCCGGTTCCCTCAGGTCTATGCCATGCTCTGGGCCGGGACGATTTCCATGACGGTGCAACTCGCCTCCCGCTGGTCTCCCCTTCGCTCCGTTAAAACAGGAGCCACTCGATGAGTTTCATCCTGTTACTTGGACTGGGGGCGCTGGCCGTTGCGGGCCTGGGTTTCATTAAAAACCTTGCTCGTCGAATCACGCAAGCCCCTTCGTGGCCTGCGAACTTCGCTCGGCAAGGAACATCCGAGATCAATCCCTTACGAGTGTTGATCTCAACCTGGTTCGGACCGACCGCAGTGCTGATCCTGTTCGTCGTCATCAGTGGGCTGCACGAGCGGAAGCTCGCCCGCTTTTACACCCCCTCGCTGCCTTCATCGACAACCCCCGCGCAAGTCACACCATCAGCGGCAGAAGGCATTTCTGCACTTCCTGCACCAGGCACGCAGGCCGTTCCAAGCGACGATGATGATGATGATGATGACGACAAGGACACGACCGTCACGAATCCTCCGAATGGAAAACCAGCCCCCTTGAACTGGATGGAAGTGGGAGACACGACCGTCGGCGAAGTCCGGCAAGTCGTCCTTGCGAGCAAGCTCTGGAGCACGGCCGAAGAGGCGGCCCGCGAGATTGAACCACGCGCCGCCGCACTTGTTCGCGCCGACTTCCAGAGCCGACACCCCTCGGCTTTCTCGACGAGCAGTTCGCTCCTCTTACCGGATGACGGAATCCTGCAATCCGCTGTGAAGAAACGCTACGTGGAAACGGTCGAACAGAACTTTGGTACGTTTTCAGCCCCGATGTACCGCTTGTGGCTGCAGGTCGAAATCTCGCCGGTTGTCCGGACCGAGATCTACCCGCTGTGGAAAATAGCCGCTGTCGACAGTCGGATCATCGCACTGGGAACGCTGATCGCCACGCTGACACTGCTGGCGAATAGTGCGGCCGCCTTCTCGCTGCTGTTGAGGAAAACACCACAGCGATGGTTGAGATCGGGGGTGCTCATCGGAATGTCGTCTACCGCGTGGATCGTGGCCGAACTCTTGCTGATCAACCGACTGCACCATTGATCGTGTTGAGTGTTGATCGTGTCTGCATCACGCTTGCTGCATTCCCCTCGCAAACCAAGTCGAGGATCTCGCGTTGCTGGTTGCAACTGCGAGAATTCGGAATGCCTCACGCGCAGCGTGCCTCATGCTGCCTCGTTATGCGGCGTCGTTGTCGACGAGGCCCGGGCGAGCGGCACCGACTCAATAGAAAACGGCCAGCCAGACGGTGGGCTCATCGGGAGTCGTCCAGTCGACCCGATGTCGCCGGTGAGCGGGTATCTTCAGAGAATCTCCCGGAACAAGTTCCACAACCTCGTCCTCGAACATGAGGCGGGCGGCCCCCGTCACGAGCATGATCCATTCGTTCTCGGACTGGTCGTACCAGAAATCCGCAGGGGAGGCATGCCCGTGTGAGACAATCTGTTCGATACGCAGGCCCGCCGCCTGCACGAGCGTCGTGAAGACCTCCTCGGGCATGCCGACGGGAAGATTATCCAGCAGATTCCGTTTCATGCGTGCAGCCTCGAATTCACAAACGTGGCCAGTTCGTGAGGCTGATCGGTCCCCACCCGCAACACTTCGCCGTCCGACTTCCGGAACACGACGCAGTCTCGTCCCCACAGATTCCAGACCCAGCCCCCGCGTGGGCTGAGATGAATTCCCCAGCCGTCCAGGACCAGTGTCCGCCCCACTTCAGCCGATGCGATATCAGCATACTTCAGCCGCGTCTGGAACAAGGGGATCGGTCCGAACCGGATGAGCAACTCATCTCCCTCATCCTCGACACGCAGGAAGTGAAACGACCCCGCCAGCAGCAGCACAAAGGCACCCGTCAGCGGAAAGGTCCAGGAAATCACTGTGTCATGGCGAAGCACGAGCCCCAGGACGAAGAGCAGGCAAGCCAACCCATAGAGCAGGGTGCACAGGGGTGCCCGCTGCTGGTGTGAATAAAGGCTGTTGTCGTTCATGGAAGGACCCCGTTCCGAGGGAAACTGTTGCGAAGGACCGCCGTTCTCTCCAGACCGTCACGGCATGAAAGTAACGGTGTCCTGAAAAAATCGGATCACGGGATTTCTCTTCGGATCTCCGCCCGTGAGAATTTCGCAAAAAACTCGCCCGCTCAGTACGGTCACCATCAGAAACCCGCAATGCATCAACGAACAAGTGGATGAAGATCCTGAAGTGAACCCCAATGGGGGTGGTCCCCTCTTCAAGCAGATGGACACAATCGTCCGACATGATTGCCTGCTCAATTCAAGGGTCCGGGCAAGTCGGCCGGAAGAGAGCATTTCCGAGCTCCGTTCACCCAATCCAGATCACTCACGAGGGAAGATTTCCAGCATGAATGCAGTGGATGTAATCAAGCGGCTTCATCAACATCGGGCCTGGTCAAACGCTAACCTCCTGAGCACCGCCCGGGAATTGACGGATGAGCAACTCCATTCCATCTATCCCATTGGTCAGGGATCGATCTGGAAGTCGTTGACTCATTTGTTCGGTGCCGAACACGTCTGGCTGGGTGCTCTTTCCGGGGATGACGCGGCGGTCGCCCCCGGTGACGTGGCTGGACAACTCCCCGGAAATCAACTGGGCGAAGGGCGAATAACACGGCTCGATGATCTGGTTGCCCGCTGGCAGGAGCTGGATCGGCGCTGGGACAGTTATCTCGCGACACTGACTCCCGAATCGCTGGACGAAACCGTCTATCGCAAGGTTTCGACGACGGGGGTTCGCTTTGGAACGCGTTGCAGCGACATTCTGTTGCACGTCTGCACGCACGCTCATTACACGACCGCTCAGATCATGAATATGCTGCGGCAGACAGGCCTGGAAAAGCTGCCGGAAACCATGTTGATCAGTCTGGCTCGACTTGAATCAAAATGCTGACATTCGATTTTTGCGGGAATGATTGAAGAATTGGGTTGAATTGCTCGATTCGGGCTCGCACGCTTACAATATCGCCCCTCAACCGTCCAGAAAATCTTTCCAGTGTGCATGGATCGGACGAGTTGTTTCATCCCGTGGATTGGAATTATCGCAGCATGTCTCAGCATGATATCGGTCTGATCGGCCTGGCCGTGATGGGTCAGAATCTCGTTCTCAATATGGCCAATAACGGTTTCTCCGTCGGGGTTTACAACCGAACGACCACGACCACGGATGAATTTGTCGGGGGTCTGAAAGACGAGCCCGCCGACAAGGTACATGCCGGGACCGCCGATCGCATTAAGGGCTACCACACGCTCGAATCATTCGTGAGCAGCCTCAAGGCCCCCCGCCGGATCATGATCATGGTCAAGGCGGGTGCTCCCGTCGACGGCGTCATTGAACAGCTCAAACCGCTGCTCTCTCCCGGCGATATCATCATCGACGGCGGAAACTCGGACTTCGTCGACACCAACCGCCGCGACAAGGAACTGCGCGAAGCCGGCTTGCGGTTTATCGGAACCGGTGTTTCCGGCGGAGAAGAAGGAGCCCTCAAGGGCCCCAGCATCATGCCGGGGGGACACCACGACGCCTGGCCGTTCGTCAAGGAAATCTTCCAGAAGATCTCGGCCAAGGTCGGCCCCAACAACGACATTCCCTGCTGCGACTGGGTCGGCGACGCCGGTGCCGGCCATTACGTCAAGATGGTTCACAACGGGATCGAATACGGCGACATGCAGTTGATCTGCGAAGCCTATCAGATTCTCAAGAACGGCCTGGGGCTCACCAACGAAGAACTCTACCAGGTCTTCAAGACGTGGAATGAAGGGGAACTCGAAAGCTACCTGATCGAAATCACGCGTGACATCTTCACCGTGAAAGACAAAGAAACGGGTGAGTTCCTGGTCGACAAGATCCTCGACACGGCTCAGCAGAAGGGGACGGGCAAGTGGATGAGCCAGCACGCGCTGGATCTGGGTGTCCCCACCACTCTCATCACCGAAGCAGTCTACGCGCGTTGCCTGTCGGCTCAAAAGGACGCTCGCGTCCGTGCCAGCGCAATTCTCAAGGGTCCCGAAGACGCCAAGTTCACGGGTGACAAGGCGCAGTTCATCGAAGATGTCCGCCAGGCCCTTTATGCCTCTAAGCTTTGCAGCTACGCCCAAGGCTATGTCCAGCTTGACGCTGCCGCGAAAGAGTTCGGCTGGAAGCTGAACAACGGCAACATCGCCCTCTTGTGGCGCGGTGGCTGCATCATCCGTTCTCGCTTCCTGGGCGATATCAAAGCCGCCTTCGACAAGAACCCCAATCTGGAAAACCTGCTGCTGGATGACTTCTTCCGCAACGCCGTCCAGAAGGCTCAGCCAAGCTGGCGTCGCGTCCTCTCGACCGCCGTCCAACTCGGTCTGCCGGTCCCCGTCTTCAGCGCCGCTTTGAACTACTTCGA
>NZ_DASWWZ010000731.1:0-11796 GCF_036405755.1 Schlesneria sp. | reverse complement strand
ACCTCGCCTTCTGGGATGCCGAAAGCCAGGTTTACCGCGCTTACTGGCGTTATTTCACCAAGGGAGGCTACGACGAAAAGACCTGGGACCCGCAAGGGGATCGTGCCATCCGCACGGCGACGTCAACCGACTTTCTGAACTGGACCAACCAGGCCGACCTCGCCTACGTCGACTCCCCGTCCGAACAGCTCTACACGAATCAGGTCAAGCCCTATCATCGAGCCCCCCATCTGCTTCTGGGCTTTCCCATGCGGTATATCGAGCGGGGGCACCAGAATCCCCCGGGCCACGAGTCGCGGGTCAGTGCCACGGCGACCCACATCGCACGCTGGTCCCCTGCTCTCCGCGCCCTGCCTGAATACGAGAATCGGGTGTGGCGGTCGAGAACCAATGAACGATATGGTCGAGCGATCACCGAAGGCCTGCTGATGGCCAGCCGCGACGGTGTCACCTTTCACCGGTGGAATGAAGGCTTCCTGCGGCCGGGAATCGAACGGGACGGAACCTGGAACTATGGACATCAATGCATCGCCTGGCATCTGGTCGAAACGAAAGGGACGCTGGAGGGGGCTCCGAACGAGCTTTCCCTGTACGCAGTGGAAGGGTACTGGACCGGGAACAGTGATCAGGTGCGACGATACTCGCTCCGCCTGGATGGTTTCGTGTCGGCCTGGGCTCCGATGCGCGGCGGAGAGCTGGTGACGAAACCAATCACCTTCACAGGAAAGCAGCTCTCGCTGAATCTGGCCACCTCCGCCGCAGGAGGGATCCTGGTCGAGATTCAGAACGAACAAGGTGAACCATTTCCCGGCTTCGCTCTGAAGGACTGCGAAGAGGTCTTCGGAGACACACTGGACCGAAATGTCACCTGGAAGTCTCAGGAAAGCCTCGCCCACCTCATCGGCAAGTCCGTGCGAGTTCGCTTCGTACTCCGTGACGCAGACCTTTACTCGTACCAGTTTCGGGATCAGTAATGAGACAGGCAAGAAAAGTATCGAAGCGACTGGAGAAGTTCCGAAGTCCTGGCATCGAACAGCAGTGATACGCTTGAACTCTGCTTCGCTCTGCTATCTACTCAGTCAGCTCGGGTCCCGTCTTCAGGAGAATTGCCGTGCGTGAACTTGGGTTTCTGGCCATCTGCCTGTTCGTTTCTACCGGCCTGTTCGCAGGGGACTCTCCTCAATTTCGAGGTGCAGGCGGCGAAGGGCATTCGGACGAAACAGCGCTACCGCTTACCTGGAGCGAGACGGACAACATTCGATGGAAGACCGACATCGCCGGTCTCGGCTGGTCGACTCCCTCGATCGCCGGAACCGAAGTCTGGCTCACCACGGCTCTTGATGAAGGAAAGTCACTACGAGTCATCTGCCTGCATCGGGACACCGGCAAGGAACTGCATAACGTCGAAGTCTTTCACCACGACGATCCCGGGCCCGTGCATGGCAAGAACAGTTATGCCTCTCCCTCCGTATTAATCGACGGGCCGCAACTGTTCGTGCACTTCGGCAAACTGGGAACAGCCTGTCTGACGCGTGGCGGAGAAATCGTCTGGAAGACAGAGCTTCAGTACAACCACCGCCACGGACCGGGCGGCAGTCCCGTCGTGTTCGATGATTTACTGATCATCGCGTGCGATGGAACCGACGTGCAATATGTGACGGCTCTGAACAAGAAGACGGGCGAGGAAGTCTGGAAGACACCGCGCGACGGCAAAATGGCCTACTCGACTCCGCTTCTCATCGAAGTCAACGGGCAGCCGCAACTGGTCAGTACCGGGGGCGAGTGGGCGATCGGCTACGAACCGCGCAGCGGCAAAGAGATCTGGCGGTTCCGGTATCCGTCCGGCTATTCCAACGTGCCGCGACCGGTGCACGGGCAGGGTCTCGTCTTCCTCTGCTCAGGTTACGACAAGCCGTGGATTTATGCGGTTCGGCCTGACGGGACGGGTGACGTGACCGAATCGCACATGGTGTGGAAGCTTGATCGCGGGGCACCGCTCAATCCCTCCCCCCTGCTCGTCGGCAACGAACTTTATCTGATTGCCGATAACGGAATTGCGACCTGCCTGGATGCGAAAACGGGAAAGCAGCACTGGCAGAAGCGACTGGGTGGCAACTTTACGTCATCGTTACTCTTTGCTGAAAACCGGATCTACCTGCTGGATGAACAGGGAAAAACCTACGTCATCGCTCCCACGAAAGAAGCGTATACCGAGCTGGCCGTCAACGAGCTTCCCGGACGAACTCAGGCGACCATCGCGGCCGCAGATCGATCGCTGTTTCTACGGACTGACACCAGACTCTATCGAATCCAGACACCGCAGTGATGCCAACAACCATTACCAGAGGAGAGGGTCAATGCACGTCTGACGCGGGAAATCGAAACGGGCTCGCTGCGCGTGACGGCAGGCAGAATCTGCAGGCCTCGACGGAAACTCGATACCGGAACAAACACCTTGTCCGGCATCGGTCGAGCCAGGGTTTATTTCTTCGCGAGTGACTGTATCAGTTGATCGATGTCATTCTCGGGTTTGGGCACTGGGCCGAGATGCGCCACCATGCCTCGCCGGTCGATCAGGAACACCCCGGGAAGAGTCTTGTCATTGGCTGGATTCAGTCGTCCCCAGCGCCGATGAATGCGAAGCGTTCCTTCGGGAGATTGCGGATCGATATCCGAGACGACCGGGAACGGGAATTTCCCGCCGGCTCGCTCCATTGCCGCACGATTCTCCTGAGGAATGGCCGCCGTGACTCCGACCACCTTGACGTCGAGCGCCTGCAGTTCGGCATAACGATCCCTCAGCCGCAGCAGATTGGTGTCCTGGTCGGCTCCGGCCTCGCCGTCAAAGAACACCACAATGATGCGGTGGCGCCCCAGCCAGGAATTGAGGCGAACCAGATGACTGTCCGAGTCGAGAGCATCGAATCCCGCCGCAGGACGCATGATCGTCGCTGCAGCAACCTGTTCTTCATAGCTGTGAGGCTTATCCGTAACAATTCGAGCGGCCGAGACGATCGCAATCACAACTCCGAGGAAGAGCACCAGGCCGAGACGCCAGTCTTTCAAGATAATGTCCAATCCACAATCTGCTGGTCGAGCCAGGCTGGTCCGCGAGTCGTCACGAAGCCAATATGCCCCCCGTACCGTGGAGCCCGCAACAGAATCGAAGAAGAAAGCGATGTGTCCAGAAACGGCGTAAAAGGGATTACGGGATCATCCTGAGCAGCAATCAGCAGCGTCGGAACCATCACCTTAGACAGGTACGGACGGGAACTGGACTTCTCGTAGTAGTCTGCCGCCGAAGCAAATCCACAAACCGGTGCGGTGAACGTTTCATCAAATTCCCGCATCGTACGAGGTGGTCGGTCGAACCAACCCGCGGGAATGACCGAATCGGGCCGGGCACTCAGTCTCCGACGAACGTTCTGGATGCACGTCTTGGTGAAGTACGCGTCGTAAGCTCGTGCCAGCCCCATCCCGATGAAGTCGATCGTCAGCGAAAGATCGATTGGCGGGCAGACGGCAACGGCTCGCGAAATCCCATCCAGGGGTCCCCTTTCACCCAGAAATTTCAGAGCGATGTTCCCCCCCATTGAGAAGCCGATCAGACTCACGGGAGACCCCGGGCACAGCTCCTGGACGGCTCTCAACGTCGCCAGCAGATCGTCGGAACGACCGCTGTGGTAAGGGTACCGGGCCAGCGTCATCCCCGCGCCGCAGCCACGAAAATCCATCCGCATCGTCCGGACGCCGTGCTGACACAATTGCACGGCGATTCGCTTCATGTAAGGACTTTGATGCGAACCCGCGAGTCCATGCAACATGATGGCAACGCGATCACCGGGCTTCCATGCAACAGGGCAATCGTCATGGAAGACAACTCGGTCACCGTTATCCACGCTGACCAGATGCTGCACGGTCGGCGCGGCGAACGTCAGACGATCCGTGTTCCGTCCGAACAGATAGGTTCCGGCCAGTGTCTGAACATGGCCGTTCCGAAAGATCCAGGGAGGTTGGAACGAGTCCCTCGGGCGAGCAGGTCCGTCCAGGGACGAAATTGCAGACTCGGTCGACATCGCAGACATGATTTGAAGAAATCCTCCCGAAACAAGGTCGTGTATCATCCTGACTCTGAGCAATGTCGTCTAGAGAGAGTAACGGTGAAACGCGCCTCTGTTCAACCTTGTCTGGCCTGCACGGGGACCCCACACGTTCGGATGCAACGAGGCCCCCGACTTCACGGACAGAGCAGTTTCCTCAAGACCAATCACGGCCCTGATCGTCCCTCTCATCACTGCCGCCGTCCGATACGTTCTGCAGGGGAACGCGGTACCAAGTGCGTCGGAGCCCCTCTGCGCCTTGAATCATGCTCCACAAAAGAGGATTTGAACAGCCGAGTTTTGGTTTACGAAGGGGAGCTGACTGTGAAGCTGACTGTGAAACAGTGCGGCCGAGTTGGACACGGATACGAATTGTCGTTGAAACAGGAAATTTCCCGCCCCCCGGTTTGGAATCTCGCAGGGGCCATTTTAGAATTTGCCTGCTGATTCATGGACGACGTGAAACGCTTGCATCAAGAACGAAGGGCCCGCTGATGAAGTCTTTGATGGCAGTGCTGGGAACAGTCCTTTTGCTGGGACTGGTCGTCGGTCTGGGAACCGCTCGTCAGGTGATACAGACAGGTGAAAGCTTCGTTGAAATCGGAGTTTTATCGGAAGAGACCTGGAACCGGTTCGTCGCGGACGGGAAGGAGGTCGACTCGATCTACGGCGACATCGCCCTGCGGAACGATTACCTCTCTGCCGTGATCGGCCAACCGATCGCCACCAGACACGCAAACATGACCGTACGGGATATCGCCGGGGCTCTCATCGATCTGGCCGTTCAGTCCGCTCCCAGTGATCAACTGGCCGCGTACTATCCCGGTAAACGACGATACCCATTCCGACAAGCATCCATCGTCAACGCCGAAGGGGCCGAAGTATCGCTCGATCAACCCTATCGTTCCGGTCAATCCGCGGCGGTGGTTCTCAAGGCCGAAGCGGGTGAGGACCGACCTGAAGCGACGGTCCGCTATCAGTTAGGTCCCCAGGATCGCTTTCTGACCGTCGTGACCACGCTCACGAATCGCTCGAACAAACTGCAGTCGATTCCGCTGGAAGATGATTTTCGAATGGACGGCGGCAAGGAAGAAATGCTGCGGACGCCTAATGGCACCGTTGATCAATTCTGGGTGGAAGACCGCTACTGGGATCAGGCCTATGGGTTGGATGCCGAAGGTTTGAAGCTGCAACTGACCAGCGATGCTCGAGTCACGGCCATCAAGTATGAACGTCCCGACGGCGCGACAATCGTCGCATTAGAACCCGGTCAGTCCTACACGTTTCAACGTCGTCTCTATCCGGGAAAGAACCGGTTGGAAGTCAACGCGATTGCGCGGGGCCTGACTGCCGGAAATTCGACGACACACCAACTCGTCGTACTCAACAAACGTCATCGTCCCATCCCGCGGACGCTGGTGGAATTCAAGCTGGGCAGTGCATCTTATGGGACTGCTCGAACCGACAACGATGGACGGCTGACGGTCGTGACCCCCAGCGAACCGGTCACAGTGGACCTGTCAGCCTTCGGGAACAAAATTGCAGCCAACCTGCCACTAAAGACGGATGGTCAACCCGAGGTACTCACGGTCGACTTTGATCCCGGAACCGTGACGGCGACCATCACCGATGGCCAGCAGCGACTCATTCCCTGCAAGGTAGAGTTCAAACCACTCGACGGTCACTACAAACTTGACTACGGTCCGGAAAGCGGCGAGTTTGCCGTTCGGAACCTCATCTACACCCCCAACGGTAAGTTCCAGAGACTGATCCCCCCCGGTAAATATGCCGTCACGATCAGCCACGGCCCCGAATTTGACGCGGTGTTCACGGAACTCGACATCTCGCCCGGTGAATCGGCCTCTCTGGTCGCGTCGCTTCCCCGTACAGTCGAGACGCCGGGTTGGGTCAGCAGTGATTTTCACAGCCACAGCAGCCCTTCGGGCGACAACACCTCCAGCCAGTTAGGTCGCGTTCTGAATCTGGTGGCCGAGCATATCGAGTTTGCCCCCTGCACAGAGCACAACCGGGTCAGTACCTACCAGCCACACATCGACCGGCTGGGGATCGGTTCGCAAATGATGACAGTCTCGGGGATCGAACTGACCGGCCTGCCCCTGCCGCTGAACCATCAGAACGCCTTCCCGATCAAACTGGTTGAGCGAACGCAGGACGGAGGGGGCCCTGTGACTGGCCCTGATCTCGAATCGCAGATTGAGCGTCTGGTCCTGCATGATGGACGCAGCGAGAAACTGCTGCAGGTTAACCACCCGGACCTCGGGTGGATGTTTTACGACAAAGACGGAGACGGCAAACCTGATTCTGGTTTTGAACGTGCCTTCCCCTTCATGGATGTGGTTGAAATTCATCCGATCGACCATGTTCTGGAACTCGGCCCGATCGTCCAGCGAGGGACTCGGCAGCAGCCAAACACGATCTTCAACTGGCTCCAGTTGCTGAATCAGGGATTCCGGATCTACGGCGTCGTCAATACCGACTCACACTACAACTTCCACGGATCGGGCTGGTTACGCAACTGGGTCCACTCATCGACGGATGATCCTGCGAAAATTGATCCCAGGGAGATGGTCCGTTCCGCCGAACGGGGACGCCTGGTGATGTCGAACGGTCCTTACCTTGAGGTCCAGGCTCACGAATCAGGTCGCTCTGAGCTTCACGTCTCTGGTGAAGACTTGAAAGCCCCCAGCGGACGGGTGTCTCTGAAAGTTCGTGTGCAGTGTCCCAACTGGCTCGACGTCGACCGATTGTTCGTCCTCGTCAATGGACGTGTCCATGAGCAGCATAACTACTCACGCGAGAAAACCCCCGATGCCTTCCGGGGTGGAGTTGTGAAGTTCGAACGAACGCTCGACCTGGAGATATCGTCCGATGCTCACATCATCGTGGCAACCGGAAACACTCAAGGAAAGCTGACAAACATTTACGCTACAGACGTCGGGAATGCGCGTCCTGCCGCAATGACGAACCCGATCTTTATTGACGTCAACGGGGACGGATTCCAGGCGAACAAAGACACACTGGGCGTTCCACTTCCCACCAAGTTCTCCAGGTAAGCGGCCCTGCACCACCGACCTCGCTGGCTGCAGGCCCCCCATCGGCCCCGGCGCGGACGGTCCCAAACATGATGATCCGAAGGGCGATTCCCTCACTCCTTTGACTTGGACAAGTTCATGAGACGAACACCGTGCTTGCGCGTTTACCAGACGTCTGTCGGCTTCGGCATCATCGTGTTGACCATGGGATTACTGGGACACCACCGGATGTCAGTCGCTGCCGAGGGTGTGAAGGAATTGGGTCCACCGGTCGACGTCAGTTTCATCGCCCGCCTGGATGGAACAGAGCAGCGTTACGTGATTCAGAAGCCACGTGATTTTCGCGAAGATCAGCCGTACAGCCTGCTGATCGCGTTGCACGGTCACGGGTCAGACCGCTGGCAGTTTGTGAACGATGGGCGGGGTGAATGTCGCGCTGCGCGCGATGCCGCCGCGAAGCATCAGATGATCTACGTCTCTCCCGACTATCGTGCCAGAACATCCTGGATGGGCCCCGCCGCCGAAGCAGACATGCTGCAAATCATTGACGATCTTCACCAGCAATTCCGTATTGAAAAAGTGATCGTCAGTGGTGGATCCATGGGAGGAACATCTGCCATGATCTTCGCAGCACTCCATCCAGAAGTGGTCGACGGTGCAGTCAGTCTGAACGGGACCTCGAACATGGCCGAGTACGAGGGATTCGCCAAAGAAATTGCCGAATCTTACGGCGGAACGAAAGCCGAGGTTCCTGCGGTCTATCGGGCACGCTCGGCCGAACTGTTTCCAGAACGACTGACAATGCCCGTGGCATTCACCACGGGAGGCCGGGACACTCTTGTTCCGCCCGACAGCACACTGCGGCTGGCCGCCGCGCTGAAGGCTCGGGGGGCACCTGTCAATCTGCTTCACCGGCCCGAAGGGGGGCATGATTCCAGTTACGAAGATTCGCTCCAAGCCTTTGAGTATGTGATCAACAAGGCGCTGGCGACACCCGAATTTACGCCTCGCATCATGCTCAAAGAAGGCCCCGTGAAGGTCGTCTGCCTGGGAGATAGCGTCACCGGCGTTTACTACCATACCGGTGGACGCCGCGCGTACCCGGAAATGCTGGAGGTCGGACTCCGGAAGATTCTGTCTCGCGAAGATATCACTGTCATCAACGCGGGGATCAGCGGCAACACGACACAGGACGGACTGAACCGCCTCGACACTGACGTGCTCGCTCATCATCCACAGATCGTCACGATCAGCTTCGGATTGAACGACGTCACCCGGATCCCCCTCGAGACATTCCGGGCCAACCTTGAGTTGCTGACGAAACGATGCCGCGATGCGGGTAGCGAGGTGATCCTCTGCACCCCCAACTCCGTGATTACGACTGCGAGTCGCCCGATCGAAAAACTGCTCACCTACTGTGACATCATTCGTGCTGTAGGACGAGAAATGAACGCCCCCGTTTGCGACCAGTATCTCAGCGGGACGAAGCTCCTCACTCGAGCACCCTGGACCTGGCGTCTCACGCTGAGCGACGAGATTCACCCCAATATGGCCGGCCATAAGAGAATGGCGGAAGAACTCTGCCGAACAATTACGGGCAAGGGAGTCTCTCTCGATCAAGTGGGGCCACTCCATCCATCCCTGCCTCGTCTCGCGTCGCTACTGAAAGAAGACCGGCCCATCAAGGTCCTGGCGATGGCACCTTACAACGAGCTGATCGGCAACGCGATCAAGAACCTGAAGCCCACCGCACAAGTGGAGGTCAGTGGCTGGGACACCAAGGGCAAATCGATTGCGGCCCTGGAAGCCGAGTCCAAAGCACTCGTCCGGAATCTCAAACCCGATCTGGTGCTTCTGGCCGTGCCACGAAGTGCGTCTGCGAAAGTCGACGAGGAATTCGTACGCAACTTCTCGTGGATCATGAACTGGGCACTCAGCTTCGCTCATCAAGAGTGGGACTGCATTGTCATTCATCCTTCGGTCGCTGATCCCGACTCGAAGGGGTCGACAGACGAGACTTATCGTCAACTGGTGCACGCTCAGGATCTGGGACTGATCGATCGGAAACCCGATGACCGCGCGACTGCCGCAGAACTACTCTCGAACGGGATCAAACAGGCGGTCGAGTAACCGGAAACACCGATGTAGCCGGGATACAGTGCGCCGCCTCGCTCCAAGCTGCGGACATTCCAGGCGTTTGGAAGACTGCTTCCCAAGGACGGTATGCAGTCAAAAAAAATCCTTTCCCGACAACCTCAAGCAAACCGCCGGTTTCAAGGCTGTCGCGATCACGGGGTTCCGCTGGCGCTGCCGCGATTCGCTTCCTGTCGGACGCCCTGTAGAAACGAACGAAGCGGAAACGGTCGCGCCACCCCTGAGGCAGTCTGGGTACGGAGTGACCGGGGTGAAGGAACGACCGGCCTGCAGAACGAGTCGGCGCGCGGTCAACCCGCTTCCAACTGCGCCATCACTGAGTCGGGAATATTAAAATTCGCCGTCACACTCTGCACATCGTCGTGGTCTTCGAGCAGTTCCATCAACTTCAGGACAGCTCGCGCCGCTTCGACATCGAGATCCACCGTGTTGGAGGCGACACGCATCACTTCCGCCGATTCGGTAGGAATCTTGACCGTTTCGAGGGCCGTCGTCACCGCTTGAAAAGCATCAGGAGTACAACTGACTTCAAACATGTCACCAACCTGCTGCACATCGGATGCTCCCGCCTCCAGAGCAACCTCGAACAGCTGGTCTTCGGCAACGGCTTTCGTCGGAATCTGGATAATTCCTTTGCGTTCGAACAGATACGCAACGCACCCCGTGCTGCCCAGGTTTCCGCCGTTCACTTCGAATATCTTACGAATTTCGCCCGCAGTCCGGTTCCGATTTTCCGTCAGAATTTCGCAGAGAATGGCCACACCATTCGGCCCATAACCTTCGTAGATGACCTCGTCATAGGTTTCGGTCTCAAGTTCCCCGGTCCCCTTTTTGACCGCCCGGTCGATCGTGTCGTTCGGCATCGAGGCCTTGCGGGCGCGGTCGATTGCGTAGCGTAACGCCAGGTTCGCGGCAGGATCACCGCCGCCGCGACGTGCAGCCACGATGATATAACGTGAGAGCTTGCCGAAGAGTTTTCCTCGTTTTTTATCAACAAGGCCCTTCTTGAACGCGATATTCGCCCAGTGGGAATGTCCTGCCATATTTGGTTAAGTCAGATTCGAAGTAATGCGAGGGGTAAGGGCGCACCCGGAATGGTCTCGGGTGCAGAACAGGTCGGGCGAGAGAATAATCTGCTCGGCAAGCAGTCTCAACCCCGGTATCAGCAGACTCAAAGGTTCAGGGCGAGCCCTTCTCTGCTGGCTTGGGTCGTGACTGAGCTCCGTGCTGCTTCAGCTTCTCCCGAATCCGTTCCATCAGCTCTACGTCAGGAGAATTTTCTTCTTCGGAATGCTCAAGGGCCGTCTGCCAGGCTTCAATGGCCTTTTCCGTCTGCATGGCTTTCAACAGGACATCACCCAGATGATCCCATAGGGTTGCGTCGCCGCCGAAACTATTTTGAGTGGCCTGCTCCAGAGGCGGAATGGCCTCTTCAATTCGGTCCAGCTTGAATAAGACCCAGCCCAGGCTGTCCAGGTACGCCGGATTTTCCGGCTCGGCCTGCAGGGCTTTGCGAATCATTTTCTCGGCCCGTTCCAGGTTTTTGCCCTGCTCGGCCCACAAATAACCAAGGTCGTTGTTCGCCTGCGAACTTTCAGGATCCATTTCCAGGACCTTTTCGAGGATTTCCTCTCCCTTGCGCATCTCACCTTTCTGAACGTACACGTTCGAGAGGCTGAACTGGGCACGAGTGACGACTTCGGGGACATCCGGGAAATCCGTCATCACCTGCTCCAGCTTGAGGAGGGCCTCATCCCAGCGGCGGGCATGGGTGTAGATCCCCGATTCAAACAGGCGAAATTCGTAGTTATCGTCGTCCAGTTGAATCGCTTTTGTGATCGCTTCGAGAGCTTTGTCAATCTGATTGTCTCGCGTCAGCACTTGAGTCAGCGAGAAGTAGGTCCAGGCCCTCCCCTTTTCCGTCAACTGACCGGACTCGAGGATTTCGTGGTAGGCCTCAGCAGCGACGCGATATTTACGCAGGCGGGCCATTGTGTCCGCAAACTCGATCTGAGTGGCGATCTTCGGCCGATTCGGGCTGGGAGGAAGCGACAGTGCCAACTGGAAGAACTCTTCTGATGCATCCGCCTCTTTCAAGGCAGCCGCCAGCTTGGCCAGCAGAATGGCTTCATCGAGCTTCAGTTCGCCTGCTTTGGCACGTGTTCGGCCCGACTCGATCAACATGGCGACGAGCGCCTTGTCTTCGGCCAGCGCTTTCACTTCGGACTCCAGCGACGCAATCGCTTCTTCGCCGCGAGCCATACCGCGACCGAGTGCGTCCAGCAGATCATCCGACTTCTGCATCTTTCGCAAGACACGAGCGAGTCCTGCATACCCCGATGCGTCCCCGCCACTTTGCAGCATAGTGTCGTAGATCTTCCGGGCACGCTCCAGCTCGTTTACGTCCGTCAGACGTTCCGCCAGGTAATACTGGAGCGCGACATTCTGTGCGTCATTCTCTGCCAACGTTTCCAGGCGTCCGATCAATT
>NZ_DASWWZ010000730.1:0-4384 GCF_036405755.1 Schlesneria sp. | reverse complement strand
ATTCCACCTCCACAAATCCTGTGTTCGTGCCAGGAACTCGATCGACCACTTTGAGTCTTCTGTACTGCGAGCGACCTGTTCGGCCTTCCAACCGGCGACCGCTCGCCCTTCAAGTCAATCCGCTGAAAGGTTGCTCATGTCTCAATGGTCTTCGATCCGTTCTCGACGAGGCTTTCTTCGTAACGTTGCCTTCGGCTCGGCCCTTTTCACAACACCCGGGCTTTTCGCCGAGCAGTTGTTCCAGACCCCTGCTCTGACTGAAGGGCCTTTCTACCCGGACAAGCTGCCGCTCGATCAGGATAATGATCTGCTGATTATCAACGACAGCGTCACCCCCGCCGTCGGTGAAATCACGCATCTAACCGGCCGCATCCTCGACACGAATGGGGCGCCTCTTAAGGACGCAACCATTGAGATCTGGCAATGCGATGCCAACGCGGTCTATCTGCATTCGGCAGACAGCACACCCAAGAAGAGTACGCAGGACAAGCACTTCCAGGGGTTCGGTCGCTTCACCACGGGGTCAACCGGCGAGTATCGATTCCGCACAATCAAGCCCGTTCCTTATCCCGGCCGACCTGCTCCGCATATTCACATCAAAATCAAGCAGGGTGATCGAGAACTTCTGACGACTCAACTGATGATCCGAGGTCACGAAGGAAATGTCCGCGACGGTGTCTTTAATGGGACTCGCGATCTCATTGACCGCGAGTTGCTCATGACAGATTTCAAGCCGATCAAGGAATCCACGATCGGAGAACTTTCGGCTGTCTTTGACATTGTCATTGGTCGTACTCCGGATGATAACGCCAGACTCCGGTAATTTGCCGCCGACGGAGTTCCATACGGTTCCAGATCGTCGGGTGAACTTATCGTTCTTGACAACACCGATTTGCGATCCGTCAGCCGTCGATGGGAAGGCAGGAGCATCTGTCGAGAAACGTTCAGCAGTCTAGAAACGGCACCGAACATTGGTCTGATAAAGAGGTTTTCCAATGCGAGTATTGATTGCGCTCTGTCTGGTTGGGTCCATCGCAGGTGCAGCCTGGATGGCGACGAATGCGTTAGCGCAGCCCCCCGGTGGACCTCCGGGCGGCACTCCGGGTAGTGGATTCCCTGGTGGGCCCCCCGGCCGTGCCCGGGAACGTGATCGTGGACGTCCGATCGGTATCCACAGTTCGGTCGAGCGAATGATGACGTTTGACGCGAACAAAGACGGCGAACTGATGAAGGAAGAAGTGACTGACACTCGACTGGTAGCACTATTTGAAAGTGCTGATGCCGACAAGGATGGGAAGCTCACGCGGGAGGAATTGACGACCTACCTGACGAAGGAGGCTGAGACTCTCCAAGACAACGGTCCCGCTTGGGACGGACCTCCCGGCGGCTGGCCAGAAGCCGGGGGGCCCGGAAGGCGTGGACCGGGAGGCACCGGTGGCGGGCCAGGGCCCCGTCCTCCGTTTGGGCCAGGTATGCACTTTGGACCCGCATTTCGTGGACCCCTCCCAATCGGCCAGATTATGCCTGAGCCGATTCAGGATTCTCTGAAGCTTTCCCCCCTTCAGAAACGTCGGATTGAAAACCTTCAGCGCAATGTCGATCGAAAGCTGTCGGAAATACTGACCGTTGATCAACTCGAGCAGTTCCACGAATTCAATCATCATGGACCGCGTGGTATGGACGGCATGATGGGCCCACCTCCTGGCCCACCACGCGGCCCTGGAGGGCCAGAAGGACCAGGTGGTCCGAGAGGGCGACGCGGTCCTCCCGATCGCGAAGGGCCTCCCGGAGGCAGACCCGAGAGGGACGAATTCGGGCCACCTCCGCGGCAACGTCCCCAAAATGGCGGACGGGGCACTGCAGCACCAGACGAGGACCGCAGGCTGCCAGAGGCCCCCTTGCCTGGAAAAGAACCCGAAGGTGCAGGAGGGTCCCCAGAGGCGAAGACAGAAGAGACTGTGCCGAACTGACGATCGGAGAACAGAGCCCTTTGGGGGCTCTGTTCGTTTGTGCTCTACCTTCCCAAACCTGAACGATTGGTCTGGGTGGACGCAGGGTGTAATGTGATGACAGGACTCGCACAGGGGGTTGTGCGATAACACTTTTCTGCGCGCCCGATTACCATGTTCGTGGGGATTTCGTGTGCAATGAAAAGTGTCCTGTCTCCAAGTGCTGAACGATCGTTACTCGGGCCGATTACTTTGTCTGACCAACTGAGTCTGGAAAACGAACGACAACTCCTGAAGAATCTGCTCGAACGAGTCAGTCACCGTTTGGCATGCGAACAGGAGATTGAAGCTCGCCACGCAGACGAAGCGCAATCCGAGCAAGAGCAGTATCAGAACGTCTTGCAACTGCTCACCGAGACTTATGAAAATGAACAGACGGAGCGAGAAAAGTCATTTCGGTCACACTTGGCAACTCTGCATCAGCGGTGTGACGCGGATGCGAGCAAGATTCAATCTGACTATTCTTCACGCTTGACTCGTGCCGAAGATCGGCTGGCGAGTGAGACCGAACTTGCAGAGAAAGAGCGTGACGAAGCCGTATGGCTCGTTTCATCGCTCCTCGACGAAGACTCTGATGGCAGTCCTCTGGTTCGTCTGAAGCAGACCGAACGAGAGTTAACGGCGACCGGAAACGAGTTGACCGCAGGACTCAAAGGACTTGATGACGGTCACGACCGGGTGGTTCGATTTCTGCAACGGTGCCGCATCTGGAACGATCCGGGTGAGGTGACGCCCACCCTGCCCTTGTCGTCAGTTGAAGTGATGAAGTCAGCCTGTCTCGCTGAGGTCGCTGCGGCGGAACCTCTCCAACAGAGAATCCTGGCGCGACTTCTTCCTCGCCTGTTCGCAGGACCATTTCCGCTGCTTCTGTTCCTGCTGATTGCCGGCACGCTTTTTGGCCTGTTATACGGTGTCGTTGATCCATCACTCGTGACTCTGAAGCTCAAGGCGACCGACCGTGACTGGGTGTGGATTTGTACAGGTGTTGCATCAGCGACCGGGTTGGTATTGATCCTGTTTCTGCACCTCTATGCATCCCGTCGCACATACCCGGATTACGAGCAACTGGTCCAACATCGTGCGAATGCGCATTACGCCTACTCGGTGTGGGACAAGGACGGCCGGTCAGAACTGAATACGCTCAGCGCTCAATGCGCGGATTTGAACGATCAACGGGCCAAACGCCGCGAGTCAGCAATTTCTGCGGCCGACAATAAGCTGACAACCCGGATTACCCAACTGCAACGCGAGTATATGGAGGCCGTCGATCAGTCCAACGCAACCTTTCCCGTGCTGCTCAGGCAAGTCGAAGAATATCGGCAGAAGGAAACGGAAGCCGCGCAGCGTTCCTATCGGCTCGACATGGACGCCCTCCGTTTTCGTCGTGAATCCGATTTCCGTCAGTTACAGACAGAGTTTGACTCACGCGTCGCTGAGGGGCGTAATCGCTACCAGCAGGCCTGGCTCCAATTGATCCATACCTGGAAAACAGACCTCGCAAAACTGGGACAGCAAAGTTCCGGTCTACTCACGAAAGCAGATTCGTTGTGCCCTTCGTGGGAGTCCCTCGCCAGTAGAGAGGTCCCACCACCCGAGTCCTCCCCTGCGGTGCTGAGTCTGGGACGGATTGAAGTGGATCTCGACATGATCGATGGGGGAGTCTCGACCGATCCCCGCCTGTCGATTGATCAGCCCCGCTTTGACCTCCCTCTGCTGCTGCCGTTACAAGAGAGACCTTCACTGGTGCTGAAGGGGGCGGGCAGCGGTCGCGACGCGGCGGTGAGCGTCCTTCAGTCCACAGTCCTTCGTTTCCTGACATCGTTGCCGCCGGGTAAAGTCCGACTGACGATTCTGGATCCTGTCGGTCTTGGTGCTAACTTTGCGGCGTTCATGCATCTGGCCGACTACGATGAACTGCTCGTCTCGAGCCGGATCTGGTCTGAGCCCGCTCACATCGAGAAGAAACTTGGCGAGCTGACCGAACATATGGAAACGGTCCTGCAAACTTACTTGCGGAACGAGTTTCCGACGATCGACGACTACAACCAGTTTGCGGGAGAAGTTGCCGAGCCGTATCGCTTGCTGGTCATTGCCAATTTTCCCGCAAACTTCACGGACGTCGCACTGCGTCGACTGGTCAGTATTGCTGAGGGGGGCCGCCGCTGCGGTGTCTTTATCCTGATGAGCGTCGATCAGTCGCAAGAGCTTCCCCGCAGCTTCTCACTAGCAAACCTGGAAAAATCAGCCACCGTACTGCAGTGGAAGGGTGATGGATTCCGCCTGACTGACAGTGACCTTGCTGCCTGGCCGCTGGCCCTTGAATTGCCTCCCCCCTCAGAGGTATTTGGCCAGATTGTACGATCCGCAGGAGAGCT
>NZ_DASWWZ010000729.1:0-4060 GCF_036405755.1 Schlesneria sp. | reverse complement strand
TCGGTTATTCCCCCCCCCCGAATCTCCATCTACAGAACCAGACAGTAAAAACTCGAGTGCAATGACTGAATCTCCGTTCTCGTCGCCGTTAGTGAAAACCGTCGTCATTGTCGGTGTCGGGATGATTGGCGGCTCTCTCGCCGCTGCATTGAAGAGCAGAAATGTTGCCGAACGCGTGATTGGTGTCGGCCGAGATCCGCGTCGAATTGAATCGGCTCGCGAAGCGGGCCTGATTGACGAGGCCGTAACCGATATCAGGCAGGTTATCTCCTGCTCGGACTTGGTCGTCTTCTGCACGCCTGTTGAGAATTTGGCTGCCGATGTGCAGGCCGCAGTTGCCGACCTCTGCCAAACCGTTGCCGATCCCGGTTCCTGTAATTCACCAAAATTGCCTCTCATGACGGATGTGGGAAGCGTCAAGGGGTCGATCTGCAGCCAACTGACGGCGATCCCTCAGTTTATTGGATCACATCCCATCGCAGGATCACATCGTCAGGGCTTCGAAGCGGCAAATCCGAATTTGTTCGAAGACCGGCTCTGCATCTTGACTCCCCTGCCGGGATCAACTGCGGATTCCGTTCGCCGTCTTGAGCAATTCTGGCAGGCGATTGGGATGAAAACACTCCAGATGTCTCCCGAGGCCCATGATGAGGCACTCGCCATGACGAGTCATCTGCCACACGTCGTCGCATCTGCATTGGCCATGACACTTTCTCCCGAAAACCGGCACCTGACAGGAAGCGGATTTCGCGACACAACTCGAATTGCCGCGGGTGACCCTGATCTGTGGGCGGGTATCTTGCTGAATAATTCTCAATACGTGATGCGGGGGATTGATGACGTGATCCACCGATTGTCACAAGTGCGAGAAGCACTCGCGCGGAATGACGTGTCAGAAGTCAGGCATCAGCTCGCAGTGGGTCAGGAATCGCGTAAGAGTTTGGATGGGACAAAGAATTCCACAACCTGATCCCCTCGCAAGTCTGGTGGCAAATCGCGACAATCACGTTTGACCTGCTCAATCTAATTTTTCTCACCAGATTTGATCTGGTTGAGAAAGTCCTTCAATGATGGGAATTGAACTCGAATGCTCTGGGAAGTCGAAATTCGTCCGTCCGCAAATGAAATCGATCGGGAAGGACAACGAATCACACAAGAAGCGCGAGACCTGGGCGCGACTTCCATTCAGAATGTCCGTAGCGCACGAGGCTTTTTGCTGCAGGGAGGGAGTCTGACCGAGTCTGACGTGCAGCGTGCTGCGAATCAATTGCTCGTTGACCCCGTAGTCGAGACCTTCCTGGTTCGGCAAGTTTCTCCTGGCAAGGATACCTCTGCCTCGACAGCCTCCAACGAATCGGGAAGGCATGTGCTGAATGTACTTTACAAGCCAGGGGTCACCGACAACGTCGCTACCAGTACCCAGAAAGCCCTGGTTGACCTCGGTTTTTCAGTGGATGCGGTTGCGACGGTCCGAAAGTACTGGTTCGATGCCGGCATTTCCGCGGCTGAGCTGGAACGATTGTCGAAGCGAGTCCTCGCCAATGACGCCGTCGAGCGAGTGATTTCCGGCCCTCTCCATATGGAAAGAATTGGAGCGGGTTCTGAGTACCGCTTTCGGCTGGAAACTGTTCCCATCCGGACGATGGACGATAAAGCGTTGATGGTTCTGAGCAAGCAGGGGCAGCTATACCTGAGCCTCGCAGAAATGCAGACGATCCAGCGTCACTGGGTTGAGCAAGATCGAGATCCGACCGATATCGAACTCGAAACTGTTGCTCAGACCTGGAGCGAACACTGCTCGCATAAGACGCTGAAGGGGCGCATTCACTACAGCGATGAGAATGGCGAGCGAACGTTCGAGAACATGCTGAAGGAGACAATCTTCGGCGCGACGGTAGAGATCCGCAACCGGCTGGGTGCTGATGACTGGTGCGTCAGCGTTTTCAAAGACAACGCTGGCGTTGTGAAGTTCGACGAACATCAGCATGTCTGCTTCAAGGTGGAAACGCACAACCATCCCTCCGCGATTGAGCCCTACGGCGGCGCTAACACGGGAATTGGTGGCGTCATTCGAGACCCCTTGGGAACCGGATTGGGGGCGAAGCCGATTCTGAATACGGACGTCTTCTGTTTCGCTCCTCCTGATACGCCGGTCGAAAGTCTTCCCCCTGGCGTACTGCACCCTAAGCTGGTCATGAAGGGTGTTGTTTCCGGCGTTCGAGACTACGGTAATCGAATGGGGATTCCGACCGTCAACGGTGCGGTCTTCTTCGATGAGCGTTACCTGGGTAACCCGCTGGTCTATTGCGGAACGGCCGCAATGATCCCAGTGGACCGCGTGGAGAAGTCTGTCCTTCCCGGCGATCTCATCGTTGCCATCGGTGGACGTACAGGCCGTGACGGGATTCATGGAGCCACGTTCTCCTCTGCTGAACTGACGCAGGAGAGCGAAACAATCTCGGGTGGTGCGGTTCAAATCGGCAACGCCGTTGTCGAAAAAATGGTTGCTGACGTCGTTCTTCAGGCTCGAGATCGTGGGCTCTACCACGCGATTACAGACTGCGGGGCAGGCGGTTTTAGCTCTGCTGTCGGCGAAATGGGCGAAGAAATTGGGGCGGTCGTCTGGCTGGAGAAATGTCCGCTCAAATACACCGGCCTCTCCTATACAGAAATCTGGATCAGCGAAGCGCAGGAACGAATGGTGCTGGCTGTTCCGGCTGACAAATGGGAGGAATTCCAGGCTCTCTGCGCGGCTGAGGGGGTCGAAGCCTCGGGGATCGGACAATTCGGCAACGAAGGTCGACTTAAGCTGACCTACCATGGTGAGACCGTCGGCGATGTCGCGATGAGTTTTCTCCATGACGGCCGCCCTCCTGTGACTCGGCAGGCAGTCTACCTGCCTCCTCCCGAGACGCCCCTCACGAAGACTGCCAAGGCTCAGAAATCTATCCGGGAATGTGCTGAGATGACGCTCGAGAAGATTCTCGGGTCGCTTAATGTCTGCAGCAAAGAATGGATCATTCGTCAGTACGATCACGAAGTTCAATCGGGCTCTGTGGTTAAGCCTCTCGTTGGGGTTGCATGTGATGGTCCCTCCGATGCAGCAGTCGTCAGGCCGGATCTCAACTCTTATCGGGGTGTGGTTGTCTCCAATGGAATGAACCCTCATTTCGGCGATTTTGACCCCTACTGGATGGCGGCTGCGGCGATTGATGAAGCGATCCGAAATTGCGTCAGCGTGGGAGCAGATCCCGATCGCATCGCGATTTTGGACAACTTCTGCTGGGGCAACACCGAGCGTCCAGAAACACTGGGATCACTTGTTCGAGCGGCTCTCGGTTGCAAGGATACGGCGATCGCACTCGGAACTCCGTTCATCAGCGGAAAAGACAGTCTCAATAATGAGTTCTCGTTCGTCGACTCGGCGACGGGTGAGCGACGGACGGTAGTGATTCCTTCCTCCCTTCTCATTAGTGCGATTGGCCAAGTTCCTGACGTACGTAAGTGTGTCACGATGGACTTGAAAGAAGCTGGTAACGCCATCTATCTGGTGGGGGCAACGAGAGACGAACTCGGCGGGAGCCACTATGCCTTGGTAAATCACCTCTCGGGGGGAAGTCTGCCACAGGTTAATCTTGCACAATCGCCTCTGATTTTCGCTGCTGTCCATAGCGCAATTCAGCAGGGGCTAATCAGGAGTTGCCACGATCTCAGCGAAGGCGGTCTGGCCGTGGCGGCGGCCGAAATGGCGTTCGCAGGCGGTCTGGGGGCCAATCTGGACCTCACTCCAGTGGCGAGCGAAGCCGGGATCACGGATCCGATCGTGTTGCTATTTTCGGAAAGCACGACTCGATTCCTGATTGAAGTAGAACCAGGCAACGTTGACAAATTTGAAAAGGTGATGAAGGATTCGCCTTGCGCTCGAATTGGCCGTGTGACCACCGAAGAACGCCTTGTGGTGACCTCATCGCAAAGTGAAGTTGTCTTGAGTCAGGATATCGCCAGGTTGAAATCAGTCTGGCAGTCAACGCTGGCCTGGGACTGACGATATTCAAAATGA
>NZ_DASWWZ010000728.1:0-13861 GCF_036405755.1 Schlesneria sp. | reverse complement strand
AGACCCAACTTTAGCATTGATCCCACTGACAACCTCTTCTGCAATGTCGACGGCTTTGGGTAACGAAGCGACAGGGGTACCTCGTGTATGACTCTGACGAACATGAATCACCAGCTGTTCCGGCCAGAACGTCGAGTGATTAAACAGGAAGCCCGTCACGCCAAACAGGATGACCCACGGGATCAGTAAGAGCCCCGCGTAAAGATGTCCACGGCGGATCAGATGGAGCATTGATTTCGAGATCCAACTTCGCCTGCGGTGCGCTCCCGCAGCGGACGTTTGGCCCGATTTTCTGGCCCTCATTAATTCCAGCGGCGATTGCAGGGGGGAAATCGAGTTACGGGTATTCGAACCGGGATCCCCCATGTTGATTGGCTCGATGTGAGGCGAGAGATTGGAAACATGGCTGGCTGGGGCGGGGTTAGGGGGCATCGTGACGCCGACGATAAAAGAACAATCCTCTCTTTGCAAATGAGAACGTAAGAGGATTTTCGCCGTGTCCAAGTCACTGGAAACAAGCAAAACTTTTCCCTGGCGATGACGGCGTTGGGGATTGATTTCGGCGGGGCAACCGCAAACGGCTCGCCGAGCGATCAGACCATCTCCCACTCGAATCAGCAAAGCAGAATTACACGCTGCTGCGTGGCGTTAGCGTTCCAACACCTTCTTGGCAGTGACGCGTGCAAGTTTGACCCCATGAGTCACGATGAAATTTTGGCAAGCGTTGCGGAGTATTGCAGAACTTAGCGACTCCTCCCTCAAAAGTATTTTTGAATTCAGATTGGTTTCAGATTCCCGTTTGTTCGGGAGTGGGCACGGTCGCGGATTTGTGTCGCAGCGCCTCTGGTCCGTCCAGCGAAGTAAATCAGGAGCGGCGAACGGGCGGCCCATCCAGTCAGGGGAGAAAATGGCTTAATTGCCGATCAGATTGTCGAAATCAGGTTTAAAAGTTCGATTGTGCCAGTGGTGGCTTTGTAAAGCTGAAGCTCTTGCAGGACGACGCGAGGCCTCGTGCCCAAGGTACGAAAAATGAGGCCCGTGCGGTTGTACACACGGGCCTTGAGCGATTGTCGCGTCGGCGTTCCGAACAGACTTACGTGGTTACTTGGGCAGGCGGTCCATGCGGACGGGTGGCAGGTCTCCCTGCAGGGCGATCATGTAGGCGACGAGGTCTTCCTTTTCCTGAGCGGTCAGGTTCAGCTTTTTCATCTTGTCGCTCAGGTAAGGATTCGGATGGCCCCCTTTGTCGTACCATTCGACGACCTCTTCGAGCGTGTTCAGGCTGCCATCGTGCATGAAGGGGCCGGTCTGAGCAACGTTTCGAACCGTTGGGGTCTTGAAGGCACCACGGTCTTTATCATCCTTCGTGACGTCATAGCGGCCCAGATCGGGATCTTTCTTATCCATCCCGATGCCGATGTTGTGGAACTTCTCGTCGGTGAAGTTGGCCCCGGCATGGCAGGCGGTGCAGTTCGCCTTGCCGAAGAACAGTTCGCGACCTCGTTTGGCTGACTGCGAGACCGGATGAGCGTTGCTGGCTCGTTTGAGCTTCCAGTAAAGGTCATAGGATTCGCGGTCGTCTTCCTTGAAGGCCTTCATGTCTTTCAGATCGTCTTTGAACGTCTTTTCAAAGTTGAGCAGTGGCTCGTAGTAATCGGCGGGCGAAGTTCCGGTCACCAGTGCACGTTCAAATGTGGCGATCGCCTTGGCTGCGGTATCGATCGTGACGCCTTCCCCGGGGAAGATCTTATCGAACTGCAGGCGGTAGCCTTCGATTCCCTTCAAACCGGTCGTGGCCGCTTCGTGGGTATGTCCCATTTCGATCGGGTTGGCGATCGGTCCTTTGGCCTGCTCTTCCAGCGAATCGGCCCGGCCGTCCCAGAACTGAAGGGTGCTCAGGATGCGGTTATAAGCGATGGGGGAATTGCGTCCGCCCACCTGTCCGCCGATCCCTTCGCCGAAGGTCGTATTACGGCCGTAGGCATCTTCAGGATGATGGCAACTGGCGCAACTGATCGTGGTGTCGGCCGAGAGTCGCGTATCAAAGAAGAGCTGTCGTCCCAGCTCAATTTTGGCCCGCGTCATCGGGTTATTCTTGGGGATCGAAATATTGTTCGCCCCCAGCGACAGCCCTTCCGGCAGTTCGACTTCGAGCGTGACATGGTTGGCAGGGTTATCGAGCCATCGCTTGATCTGTTCGATGGTCAATTCTCCCTGTCCCGGAATCCCTGCTGTCAGATCGGGTGATCCCAGCAGGACTTTAGGGGACGTGTTTTCCTGTGCCGTCGCGACATGCGCGGAAGAGAGAAGGATGGCTAGACACGTTGCGAATCTCATTCAGCGTCTCCTTGAAGATCCCCGAAGCCCCGCTTCCAGACGGAAACGCGTTCGTGGGAGTGACTGATATATCCTAGAAGAGTAGGCGTGATCCCCAAATAATCCAAGCGGAACGCCTCAATTAATCGCTCGCTCAAGACGTCTGGGCGAACCCCTGTGGCAAAGCCCCTGCGCCGCCTTGATGAGTCTGACCCGGCAGGAAGAATTTGTGTGATTTCGAACTCCAGGCCGTTCGTTGGGGACGGCGATGAAGCGGTTTCTGGTATCATTGAAATGCCTGCGCAACGATGACTACCATCGACCTGAACCAGCACCCGAGTCACGAATGTGAGAAACCACGTATGAAGCTTTCAACCTGGCTCAGCCTTCTCGTTGTCTTCGGTGTCACCGCGTCCGCCGCCGTCGCGGGCGAAATCTTCACACTGGCCGGCAGTGGTCAGGAGGGCTATTCCGGTGATGGTGGCCCGGCGACGAAAGCCAATCTCAATCAGCCGTTCGGACTGGAGATCGGCCCGGACGGAGCCCTCTATTTCTGCGAGTTTTCCAATCACATTGTCCGGCGACTGGATCTAGAGAAGAAGACACTCTCCACGGTTGCGGGAACCCCAGGCAAGCCGGGCTACGGGGGGGACGGCGCAGCAGCCACGTCGGCCTTGCTGCACGAACCTCACGAGTTGCGGTTTGATGTGGAAGGTAACTTTTACATCTCGGACACAAACTCGCAGGCGATTCGCAAAGTGGCCACGAAGTCGGGCCTGATCAGCACCATCGCCGGGACGGGAGTCCCGGGCTTTGCCGGTGACGGCGGTCCTGCTGTGAAGGCTCAGTTGAACTTGCCGATCGCCGTAGTTCTCGATGGTGAGTCGGGTGCGTTCATCTGCGACATCAAAAATCATCGGGTCCGACGAATCGATTTCAGCACGGGGATCATCTCGACATTCGCGGGGACAGGTGAGCGTACCGCCACCAGGGACGGGGGATTGCTGGCGGAATCAGCCTTAAACGGTCCCCGGTCGATCGCCGTCGCCAGCAATGGTGATCTGTATGTGATCCTGCGGGAGGGCAACTCCGTTTACCGCATCGACCGCGCCAAGGGAATCATGCACCATGTCGCGGGGACAGGCAAACAGGGATTCTCAGGAGACGGCGGTGACGCTCGAAAAGCTCAGCTTGCCGGCCCGAAAGGAATTGCCATCGATCACGACGGCAATCTATTACTGTGCGATACAGAAAATCACGCGGTCCGAATCATCCACAAGGAATCGGGCAAGATCGACACGCTGATCGGAACGGGTAAACCGGGGGACGGTGCCGACGGCGATCCGCTCAAATGCCAGCTTCACCGTCCCCATGGAGTTTTCGTCGCACGTGATGGTGCGATCTACGTTGGGGACAGCAGCAATCATAAGGTGAGAAAGCTCGTCCGGTAGTGCGGGAATGAACCGCCACTCACATGGTCAGACTGAAGATTCGAGGATCCTTGTTTGTCTGGTCGCATTCGATTCACCGAGCGTCTGTCTTGCCTGCTACTGATCCTCACCCCCGCTGCGCCCTGTCTTGCCCTGGAAGAAGCTCCTGAGGTCGTCACTCGCCCCAGCCACTCTGCCGAACTGATCGCCCCTTTGACAGGTGAACTCGGCAGCGGGCTGACTCGTCTGTCGCAAACGATCCGTGGCACACGAATCGATCTTCCCCGCCAGCCGCGCGTCAGCCGGTCACACCGCTTTCTGTACCAGTTCACACTGATCAGCGGGGATCGATTCCTGGGCGAGTTGCTTGCCAGGGACGAACACGCTACGAAGGTGCGGCTGCAGACTCGACAAATCATTGAAGTTCCCTCCTCTGCCATCACACAGATCGCCAACCCGCCCGGCGAAGCAGATCTGCTTTACGATGGGTTTGAACACGACTCATCTGTTCCTTCCGAAACGGGCGGGGGCCGGATACTGGATCCTCAACGTGCCGCCGACGGGAAGTCGTCGCTGCGTCTGGACCCGTCAGCAACGGGATACTCGATTCCGCTCGATCCACCGATCCTGTCCGGCCGCGTGGAGTTCTCATTCTTTGCACAGGTGCATGATCCGAGTCAGAGTGCGGGAGAGTGGCGGCTCGTCTGGAACCGTGACGCCCCCGACGCCGAATCGATGATTGTCCGCGTGGGAGCTGACCATTCCGTGTCGATCGCGGGAATCGCGATTTCACCTGCCGCCCCGCGGCTGAAGATGGAACCTGGCTGGCACACCTTCCTGATGCGTGCTCAAGGGGGCCGCGTCGAGTTTCTGATCGATGAATCCACGCTCGCGACTGTCAGGGGACCTGCGACCCCGCTGGCTTCGATCGACTTCCGACCTGCAAATCCAGATTCCGGCAACGGTCTGTGGATTGATGAACTGCACGTTCGCAGATACGTCGAGACAAGCCAGCCACTGGCGGGATCAATCGACGCCGGTCTGCGTGACAAGCTCGTCACCATCACGGGAGATGAACTGTTCGGTCAGATCACCCACCTTTCGCCTCCCAGCGTTCAACTGATAGCGCTGGGTCAGTCCCGATCAATCCCGCTCTCGCAACTGGTTTCCTTGAACTGGCATCAACCCGATCGCGCAGTCAACCAGCGAACCAATCCGGCAACAGGTGTCTCGGCCCTCATTCAACTGCAGCCCTTCGTCGACCGTCCCGACTGCCTGCCCGAGCGTCTGACCGGCACGATCCGTGATATCGACGCCAGGCAAATCCAGGTAAGGCATCCGCTGATGGGAGACATGACGTTTCGATGGTCTGAAGTCCTTCGAGTGACCCCACGTTTCTTCGGCCAGTCGGTTCTGGTCGACGCACGACGGTTTCATCTGGGAAATTCCATTCGCTCCGATTTTCATCGTCAATTACCGGACGGAACCGAAGTCTCGGGTGAGGTCGTGCTCAATGACGTTCCCGCCGGGGAGGCGTTCTTCACAATCGACGTCGCCGAACTCGAGGCGTCAGGTCCGAAAGCCCCGCCCGCCAGCCCGTTTCTTCCCGAACTTCGCCGCGGTCAATTGATCACGGAAGTTCTGATCAATGGGGACAGCATCGGGGATTTGAATTCGCAGGTCCGTTTCAAGGCAAGTGCCGCAAATCCGGATCGAGTCCGGCTCCCCATTCCCGACAGCCTGCTAAAGCCCGGCCGGAATACGTTCCAGTTGAAACAGCATTCTCTGGAGAAGCGGACCACCGAATTCGACGACTGCGAAGTCGGCAACATCCAACTGGAATTTGAATCAACTTTCCTGACGCCGACAGCCCGGTGAAACAAAACGCCTAACGCGCCTTCTTCGATGCACGTGCGTCTGGTAGAGCGGGGCGTTTCGAGATGACCTCCATGAGAGAGGTGGCCCCGCATTCAGGGATTCACCCGGTACTTCACACGCCCCCGCGTCGTTCTCGTTCGCCGAGAGATCAGGGTTGAAAACTGGTCTGTTCGATTTCGTCTTCGATCTCATCCATCGAAGAAGGGGTCAGCTTCAGCCGTTCGATGACCGCCTTGGAGGTCAGTTTTCGCAGGTTCGAGTCACCCGGCTGCCGGTTAGTGCACCATTCGAGATGCTCTGACGCTTCGACGACGCGATCGGAATTCATCAGGTCCAGGCCGAGCATGTAGTGAATCGAGTACGAATGAGGCAACCGTTCCACGGCCAGCTTCAATACATTCACCGCCTCGTCGCGATCCCCCAGTTCAATGCAGGCGTTTCTGACCGAGATCATGGTGGTTTCCAGTTCCTCATCGGACGTGAGGGATTCTGCCCGGACGAGTCCTTCTTCGATGTATCTCCGCTGGACCCGTTCAGCCTCTTCGTCGCGCCCCACTTTCTTGTAGGCTTGTCCGATGAGCTCCAGTGCTTTCCAGTCAGGCTGAAATTCGGTTTCAAAGAATTCCACGTCCATCTGACCGGCCAGGATGTTCGCGATCCGTTCCTGCATGCGGCGGCTGCCAGCGAACGCGGGACGCCAGTACTCGAGAGCTCGGTCCATGTCCCCTTCCTGCAGTTCCGAAGCACCAACCAGATACATCGTATCGGGGTCCCGGGGCCGCAGTTTCAGCGACTGGCTGAGGCAGCGTTCCAGAAAGTCCGCATCATCCAGGCGATCCAGAAAATTGAGGTCGGCCAGCAGGATGTACGACTTCGAACGTAAAGGACTGTTGGTCAGTGACCGGTTGAGAGAGCGTTTGGCCAGCCTAAGGAACTTGAGATTGGTCCCGACGGAGCGACTGAGCCACTCGCTGGAGGCTTCCGCGGAAGGGAATTCCGATGCTTTCACAGCGTCACGCAGCATCCCCACCGACATGGTGTTCTCGGCCTTCTGCTGTCGCAGATCGAAGAGCTGCATGTAGGCAAAGCAGGCCGTTTCCTGCAGTTTGGCATCGTGCGGATTCACGCGCGCGGCCAGCACAATTTCTTTGAGGCGCTGCTGTGTTTCCGCCTCGAATTCTTCCTCTGTCAGATCGTTGTCTTCAGACGTCTCCAATCGCGGTCCGTGCGTGCGATACATCGCGGCCTGCAGCGAAGGATACTTGAGATCAAACATCCAGACGGCGACAGCGCCGACGACACACATCCCCATCGCCGAAACCAGGCGTGGAAGTCGGAACGTATAGGCCCGAGCCCCCGCGCTTTGCCGCGCGATACGGTACAGCCGGGCAACGCAAGCCAGTTGCACAGCCAGCATGATCATGCACGACGGGGTGTACCAGAAGAAGTCGCAGGCCGCATGCGCGACGTTGGCTATCAGACTCGCCAGGATGGCGGCGGCGGCGGAACTCGCTTTCTGATCCCTGTTCCAAAGTGCCCCCAGGCACCACCAGAAGCAGGTCGCGATGACCAGTCCCGTCACGACCAGTCCGGCGATCCCCGACTCAGACGCAATCTGAAGATAACCGCACTCTGCATGCGAGTACTCATAGCCATCTTCCCCTTCGTTCTGGATATGCAATTGATAGGCATCGCTATGTGTCCCCACACCGGTTCCCAGGACGGGAAATTCCTGCGCGACACGAATATTTGCCTGCCAGATCTCGGTACGTCCGCTGTCCTGTTCAAGACGATTTGCCAAAACCGCCTCGTACTTACTCATCGAGAACAGGGTGCTCGCGCCGACTCCGACCAGAATGAGTGCAAAACCAAACTTCGCCGAGGCCAGCCCTGTGCGACAGAGCACGATGATTGCGACGAGTGTCGTCAGCGCCACAGCGGCCAGTCCCCCACGGGACAAAGTCAGCAGCACGGTGAGGACAATCCCCCCCAGCGCACAGAGCAGCAGCGTCACGCATAGACCGTGCATCCCGTCTGGCATGCCGGTGCTGTTCGCCCGATCCTCTTTCTGCTGTTGCAGGCGCCGAAGGACCCACCAGATCAGCGGAGCGGTTCCGAGAGCCAGAAACTGGGAAAGATGGTTTCGATTCGTGAAACAACCCAGCGGATAGGTCATCGTCGACATGAAGGGATGTTCATAGACCCAGAAGAACTTCCCGTTGCTCAGCAGAAACTGGACCTGGGCGAAGCACATCATCGCCACCGCCGCCAGCGCACAGCGGCAGAGCGTCTGTTCGACGTCATCCACGGTTCGAATTCGCTGGAAGGCGATGAGAAACAGCAGCGCATAGGACACGAACGTGGCGATTCCCGATGTCGTTTCCCAGGGTGCCAGGGACAACTGATTCCAGGCACTCGGGAAGATGCCGGCTGTTTCGGGATCAAACCAGAACGGCAGGACTTCTTTGATCTGCGGGGAAATGGCGAGCAGATATTCTGTCGGCAGCGGCACGATCTGGGCCACCCCGACCAGGATCCCGGCGATCCACAGCCATTCACTGCCGCTCCACGAATACCGTGGTTCTGAGGTCGTCAGCAGATGCATGATCCAGCAGAATGTCGTGACGGAAGCGCCAATGACCAGGGCCAGTTGACCGCTGGGGAGACGCCCTGCCATTCCAATCGAGACCGCGATGAGGGTCCCCCACAGACAGATGTCTGTCGCTGTCACCAGAAAGGGCTGGTTCGCTTTGGTGGAAGAAATGCCAAAGTCCGAAATCGGATTATTGTGCCGCGAAGAGCGTCTTCGGCGGGAACTTTGCGGGATAGCTTTGTGCGACATGGCAATGCACGCTCGGCGTAGTAATCTGACTCCGTGACTCACGCGAAATGAGCCGTAGAATCGCAGCAACCCCTCTTTCTGCAAATACCAATTCGACCTGACGGAAACCCGTGCCAAGAAAGGGGGTTCCAATTCGGAAGGAATCGGCGCCCAGCAGCCGAAATTGCCGGTCTGTCGCCGATCCCGCCCGGCCAAGGTCGCGAAATCCGCACAGCCGACGCCGCGCAATTGCCAAAGACGAACGCATGCGTCTGGCAGCGCATGCGTCGAGGGTTTTATGGAGACGAGTACCGAACGAATTATTCCTGGACAGGAATACTGATGACGAGTGCGGCGAAACGGGGAGTTTTCCCGGGGTCCGTCGCCATTCCTGTATGACATCCCACACATCCGGCGGAAAGAGGAATCATCCCCGCCCGACGGTAGTAGCCATCTTCCACAGCACCGAACTCCGTTTTACCCGAAGCGATGGCGGCAGCGGCGTTTCGTTCAAAGTCAGTGCTGGGCTCGTGATCGACACTCATCGGCTTCGTATTGACGGAGATCCACCGCGCAGTGGAATGCGTCTGCTGTGCGACATCGGCAAAAACGTCCTCCATCGCCCGCGCAGGAAGCACCGATTTGTTCACGCGGAAATAGTGATGGTGCATCGTGTCCAGCGTGGCGGCATAGATGTGATGCATCAGCTCCGATCGCTCCTTCGCGGCTTCAACGGTAAAGCGAACGGTTGGCTCGGGTTTCCGTTTAGCCCCCCCCTTCTTCCCCTGCGGATCGTCCCCTGCTGGTGACTTCACACCACTGAGTAATACGACTGCCGCACAAATCACGACGATACATACGAGCGTTCGGCTGGTCATCCTGGATTCCTCAGCATCAAGTTAGGTGGGCGTGGTTCACATCGCAGATTGTCGGGAAAATCGTAATCTGTGAGGGAACTGGAAAACACGGGCAAACAGGTGTCTGGCAGGCTGAATTGAGGGGCTTTTGCTCTGAGACAAACTCAGAAAGCCCCGGGGAGGTTTGCATTTTGCCAATGCGGCGGGAAAGAGCTGAGCCGCCCGTGCGGCTCAGCGGAAATTTCCTGGTTCAGATCGACGTTGTCAGTGATTCCTCGATCCTTCTTCGGCTTGAAGCCTTATTTTGCATTCCGGATCAGAGGAAGAGAAGTCAAGTTGATCAGGTCGGCTGGGCGTTCAGAGCTTCACTCCGCATCAGGTCGATGGACTCAAAGACGGTGTCGAGTTCCTCTTTGAACAGATCACCGATCAGCAGGTCTGTCACCGCCCCTCGCAGATGAGGGAACCGGCGAACGAACCGGCCGAAACTGAATCCGTCGTAGTACTCGCACACCAGTCGCCGCATGCGATTCATTCCGCGGACATAATCGGCTTCCCATTTCCCGAGCTGGGCACGGGAGGTATCTCCCTTCGCCAGACCTTCGACAATGCTGTCGGCCGCGAGTTCCCCTGACTTCAGTGCCAGCAGGACTCCGGACGAATACAGGGGATCGAGGAAGCCGAAGGCGTCACCCACCAGCACCCAGCCGTCCCCCGAGGCACGGCTCGAGCGGTACGTATAGTCCTTCGTCGCATAGTAACGGGACGCTCGTCGTCCGACCGAAACACGTTCTTTGACACTGGGGCAACGGTCCAGTTCCTCAAGGTACGTCTGCTCGTGGTCCCCCCGGTTTTTGAAGAGGTAATCGAAATCCCCCACAACACCGACGCTGACACGATTATCGTGCTGCGGGATGTACCAGAACCACCCCTGTTTGTCGTGCGTCTGAAGTACCAGCGTGGCCCCTTCGTCACGACCGGTGTCCCGGTAGGCTCCTTCAAAGTAAGTCCAGATTGCTCCCTTGTTGAGCTGCGGGTCCGAGACCCGCAGTCCGAACCGGTTGATAATCATCGAACTCTGGCCGCTCGCATCGACCACGACATCCGCCAGGATTTTTCGCGTCCCCTGCTCTGGCGTCGTGACTTCAATCCCAACGGCCCGTTCCCCTTCGAACAGCACGTCCCGGACACGCGCCCCCTGATGAACCTTTACGCCTTGTTCTTGAGCGTTCATGAGCATCATCTCATCGAACTCGCTGCGAAGCACCTGCCAGGTCGCCGAACATTCGTGCGGTTTGTTGTCATGAAAGTAGAACGGGGTCGAACTTCGTCCGCTGGCGTTCACGAACTGAACACTGTGCTTCTTGACGAAATGGCTCCGCTTCATCTTGTCGAGCATCTTCAGTCGCTCAAGCACCCAGTACGTCTCGGGAATCAATGATTCGCCAATGTGAAACCGGGGAAATACCTCGCGTTCGAACAGTTCGACATTGATCCCCTGTTGGGCCAGGAGTGTCGCCACCGTCGATCCGGCAGGACCACCACCAATGACGACAACTTGAGGACCCTGATTCTCGGTCATTTAAACGCTCCTGTTTGCTCAGCCGTGCGAGGGTTTGGTGCAGTAGTGGCCCGCTGCGGGGATCCGGGGAGCCTGACGGACAGGACTTCGGCTTCCCGAAACCGACATTACTCGTTCAAACAACCTTTGTCGAGACGTATATAAGACTTTTTTGATCAGAGATTGGAATTCAGGAGAATTCGCAGCAAAACAGTCAGATCGCTCGAATGCAGTTCCCCCCTGCTAACATGGCCTCAAAACGGGCCAAGGGGGATATACTGGCCGGAAGTGACTCCCCGACTCATCTTCGTCACCTGCATGCCGGCCCCGGGTCACGTGGCGAAGATGTGTTCATCAAGGGAGAACCAGCCCTTGTTTCCGCACCGGGTGTCCTTTCGATTCCTTTACCACAAGGCGAAAAAATGATGATGAGCGACCGCGAGAGCGCAACACGTGTCGGTAGACGAGCCTTTTTTCATCACGGTGTGCTTTGCCTGGCCGCCGCCTCCGTACTCGATCCCCACTCTCTCTTCGCGGAACCCAATGAAAAATCGCTGAAAGTGGGCCTGATTACAGACCTGCACTACGCAGATAAACCTGCGGCGGGGACTCGTCACTATCGCGACACCCTGAAGAAACTGACCGATGCAGCGACCGAGTTTGAGCAGCAGACAGCGAACTTTGTCGTCGAACTGGGTGACTTCATCGACGCCGCGGATACCGTGGAAACAGAGCTGCGATACCTCAACACGATCGATCGCGAGTTCTCGGCAATTTCCCGGGATCGCCACTATGTCCTGGGAAATCACTGCGTCGATACGCTGACCAAGAACGAGTTTCTGGAGGCCGTCGGTCAATCAAAGTCTTATTACTCATTCGACCGGGGGGACTTTCATTTCGTCGTGCTCGACGCGTGTTTCCGCAGTGACGGCCAACCGTATGGACGAAAAAATTCCCAGTGGACGGACGCCAACATCCCTCCGGCCGAGGTGGAATGGCTTCGAGCGGACCTCAAGGGGACTCAGAAAAAGACGGTCGTCTTCGCCCATCAGCGTCTGGATGTGAGTAACGATCACGGGGTGAAAAACGGCCCGGAAGTTCGTCAGGTGCTGGAGCAGTCCGGCAAGGTGCTGGCAGTCTTCCAGGGACATAGCCATCAGAACGATCTCCGCGAGATCGGCGGCATTCACTACTGCACTCTGGTTGCGATGGTGGAGGGCGCCGGTACCGAAAACAATGGTTATTCCGTCATGGACCTGGATCCTGACGGAACGATTCGGCTGAAGGGTTTTCGCCAGCAGAAAGGGTACACCTGGCCTCGAGAGACCGTCCACGGTTCCTAGGCCGACGCCGCGCGAACCGAATGCGTCGTGCATTGAACCCTTTGAGGGACAGCCCAACGGCGTCGGGAACGGGGCACGTCCGGTGATCAGAAGCAGCCCTTCCGGCAAGAACATGGCACGGAGTTTTTCTGCCCATGGGCGTTGCGAACCGTACCTGCTTCAACGAGATTTTGATAAAAGCGTGCATCACGCCTGATCGATACAGAGATTTTATTGCAGGAGCCAATCTTGTCCGTCAAACCTTGGGGCGGTGCCTTCGACGAACAGACCGACCCGCGCGTCGAGAAATTCACCGAATCCATTTCCTTTGATCATCGACTTGCCGCCGTCGATATTCGGGGTTCGCAGGCGCACGCTCGCATGCTGGCCAAAGTCGGACTGCTCACTGCGGACGAATGCCGTCAGATTGTCGAAACCCTGGACCAGATCGGGGGCGAAATCGCCCGGGGCGAGATGGTCTGGAAGACGGAACTCGAAGACATCCATATGCACATCGAGTCGGCCCTGATTCAGCGGATCGGCGATGTGGGCCGCAAACTGCACACCGCTCGCAGTCGAAATGATCAGGTCTCGACGGATCTCAAGCTGTACGTGCGCGATTCCCTGACAACCCTCGACGGATTGCTCGAAGAACTGCAAAAGGCCTTTGTCGAGCGATGTGAAGCCGATGCGGACGTCGTCCTGCCGGGATTCACGCACCTGCAGCGTGCTCAACCCGTCATGGCGTCTCACTACTGGCTGGCCTACTGCGAAAAGTTTCAGCGCGATCGCGAGCGAATTGCTGACTGCCTGAAACGAGTCAACGTCCTGCCACTGGGCGCTGCCGCCCTTGCCGGTACATCCCTTCCCATCGATCGCGACGAATCGGCAAAGCTGCTCGGCTTCACCGGTACCGCAGCGACGGACACCTGTTCCATCGCCGTTGCCGCAAACAGCCTGGACGTCTCGAGCGACCGGGATTATCTCGCCGAATCGATCTTCGACCTGTCACTGATTGCCGTTCACCTGAGTGGCTGGGCCGAGGAATGGATCCTGTGGTGCACGACGGAATTCGGCTTCCTCAAACTGCCCGACGCGTATACGACCGGTTCATCGATCATGCCGCAGAAGCGGAATCCCGATGTGCTGGAGCTGATTCGCGGTAAGTCCGCTCGCGTGATCGCCGACGTCACCCAGATTCTGACGCTTCTGAAGGGGCTCCCCCTGGCCTACAACCGCGATCTCCAGGAAGACAAGCTCGCCTTCTTCGATGCACTCGACACCGTCCAGGCCTGTCTGGAACTGGCACCGAACATCGTCCGGCGAGCCCGCCTGCAGGTTGAAACCATCAACGCGCGGCTTGAGGAAGGATTCCTGGATGCCACCACGCTGATGGAATACCTCATCGGACGGGGCGTTCCCATGCGAACCGGTCACGAAGTCGTGGGGAAACTGGTCCGGCTGTGTGAGTCGAAGAAGTGTAAGCTCGCCGACCTGACCCTCGCCGAACTACAGCAGGCCTGTGACAAGATCGAAGCAGGTGTGTCAGACTACGTTGGCGTTCAGAACGTCGTCGCGCGCCTTTCCAGCCACGGCAGCGGCGGTCGAGTCGAAGTGCAAACGCAAGTCGCCGCCTGGCGAGAACGACTCAAAGGATAGTCTGGAAGAACTGCTCA
>NZ_DASWWZ010000727.1:0-5076 GCF_036405755.1 Schlesneria sp. | reverse complement strand
ATTACCATCCACCTCTGGGATGAGCGGGATGTCTGTCAGTGTCGGTTCCTGCTGTGCCGAAGGGAGGCTTTGTGGTCGAGAGAGCCACGTGAATTCGGGAGTCTCGATGAGGCTCAGTGCGGGATCACCCTTTTGTCCAGTGGCAGACTCACCCGAGACCGCGGAGGCGAGATTGTTCCCTTCCGTCTTGGCGATTTCGGCTAATGCTTTTGCTCGCTTTTCTGCAAGGGTTCGTGCCTGATCGAATTTCCATGCGCGAACAACCCGTTCGTGGACAGTTTCTTCCTTAAGTTCGGTCACCCGGGCTGGAAGATCGTTAATCTTCCAGTAAGCGAATGAGCCACGTCGGGTTCGCAGGTCTGCACGACGAGGAGAATACAGCGGCATGCGGGACTCACCATTGTCCCCGCGCATCAGAACATCGCTGGCCACCGGTGAGCGCTTCTGGGACTCGAATGCCATCCCGATCGGTTCTGCCAGCAGTTGTTCATATTCCCATTCCGGGGTTTCGACATACTGAAGATTGTGCTGCTCAGCGTACTTCTTCAACTTCTCGGCGATGGTTTTCGCTTTTTCTGCCTTCTCGGTCAGGTCAGTTGTGGTGTCATAGTCCAAGCCCAATGGGACCATGAACTCGTACGCCGCGTCCAAGGCCGTTGCGATCAGGTCGAAGGCCCGCTCGCGTGCAATGGCTTCACGAATTTCCAGTTTCAGCTCATCATCGAGTTCCCGCAGCTTTGGTGTGGGGAGCGACTCTGGCGATTCGCTCAGTTTCGGAACTTCGATTTCGCTGCTTTCGGCAGCAGGTTGCTCTGGTTTTTCTGTGGTGGCTTCAGGAGATGCAGGAGCCGTTTCCGGAGCAGTAGCAGCTTCTGGCTCTTTCACTTCGTCCGTTTTTTCGGCAGCTACGGGCTCGGCGGGGGCTGCCTCAGCGGCTGGAGTTTCGGGAGCAACTTCGTCCTTCGCAGTCGGCTCGGGATTGGTTGGCTCTTCTCCGCAGGAGGATTCCGACTTGGGCTCGGTTGCGTCGATTTCTTTCTTCTCTTCAGGCTGAGTCCCTGGTTGCTCGGACTGAGGAGCCTCAGGCTGAGCCTCTTCTGCTTTGGGCTCCTCTGCCTTCGGTTCTTCTTTTACGGGCTCGGCTTCGGACTTTTCTTCCGTGGGGGCTGCGGGTTGTTCCGATTTCGGTTCTTCGGAGGCAGGTGCACTGGTGTCAGAACTCGTGGATTCACCTTCGGGTAGTTTCGGCGCGGTCGATTCTTTGGTCTCTGGGGCGCGGTACCGATCTTTATTCCGTTCGAAGTATTCCTTCACTTCTTCGTCTGTCGGATTGACGCGTTTCTCGAATTCTTCGAAGTCGGCTGTCAGGTAGGCCAGCTGGACTTTGGGCATTTGGAGAAAGCCAGGGCGTGCTTCGTCGATCCAACGGTTCGTCTTATATTTTTCAAAGAACAGTGCCAGCTCTGCATCAGAGGGCTGCGCTGTTTCACTGACGAAATCCTGGACGGGAATCGCAACTGCCTGAAGAGACTGCTTCAGATTCATCTTCTGATAGGCGTCCCAAAGCTGTTCTGGGGTCTGCTCCATGTAGCGAAGTGGTTCTCGAGTCTGAGTGTACTGTGCGAACTCGGGTCTGACCTGGACGACCGTCGCAGGCGGATAGGTCAGCTTGACTGCCAGCCGGGCTGCGAGTTCTTCCTTCAGGATGTCGAACAGTTCGCTTTCACCGAGCCGCGCTTCCCGCAGACTTTCCCGGAAGTCCTGCTGAGTCATCCGGTTATTCCCGATCTCTTTCAGGAAATCGTTCACACCTTCGTCCGAGATTCGGATACCCATTTTCTGAGCGTCCGTCAGCAGGATCTTGTATTGCACCAGTGAAGGATCATCGATTCCGCCGAAACCAGACGGCATTCCGCTTTGCACCCTTCGGGCGACCGCGTAAAGGAACTGATTTGCACGCATCCGATTTTGAGCCAGTTGTTCAAGATCGTAGCGTGTGAAGCTTCCGATCGCGGTTCGGACGACGGGCTTGCTTTGTGCCATTGCCGCAAACCCGATAAAGCCGACGAGCGCACCGACGAGTAGTCCGCCCAGACCGAATTCGGTCGCTTTCTGACGAGGGTAGCCCACGACGCACATGCCGGCGGCGCACAGAATACCGATGAGAATGGCGCCACCGACGGGCGACATCGGTCCAGTCCCTCGACCGACATAGTCGAGGAATAAGAACGAAATCATTGCGAGGACGGTGAGGACGACCATCCACTGTCTTTGATTTCGACGGATCGATGCGAAGAATGTGCTACTCATCAACGGAATCCTTTTCCTGGTTGCGGCTTCTCCCGCACGAGTTTGGCTGCACCGAACGCCGCAAAGTCAGCGCTGTTGAAACTGTCATCCGCGACGGTGATGATCGCGAAATGAAATGACAATCAGGCTGACTCGTGTGATGTTAATGACAGACTTCGTGAGAGAGCCTGTAAAGCTCGACGCTTGACAGACCCTGTTACGATTCCTTATTGGAATTCCCCGTGCGAACGTCGGCATTGTAGCCAGACATGCTCGGCACACAAGGGATTTGCTGAACACAACCATCACCCAGTCTATTCTGCTGTCGGCAGTTGCGCCACATCCACGAATGCTGGTGGGTGGGAAGTGTGTGTCGTTCGGGCCATCGGGGTCGTCCTGAGTCAATTGGTGATTGCAAACGGAAAGTTTTCCGGTGACAGAAAAGTCTATGAAACGATTGGTGATCGTCGAATCACCCGCAAAAGCCAAAAAAATCGGCAGCTATCTCGGTAATGACTATACAGTCATGGCCAGTATGGGGCATGTGCGCGACCTCCCTGAGAGTGCTAAAGATATCCCCGAAGAGATTAAGAAGACGAAGTCGAATCTCGCCAAATACGGTGTTGACGTCGACAACGAGTTTGAACCGCTGTACATCGTTAGCGATCGACGCAAGAAACTGGTGAAGGAACTGAAGGACGCGTTGAAAGGCGCCGGCGAACTGCTACTCGCAACCGACGAAGACCGCGAAGGAGAGAGCATTGGCTGGCATCTCGCGGAAGTGCTTGCGCCGAAAGTCCCCGTGAAGCGCATGGTCTTCTCGGAAATCACCAAGGAGGCCATTCAGGAAGCCGTCAAGAAGACGCGCGATCTCGACATGAATCTCGTCGCTGCTCAGGAGGCGCGCCGAATCATCGATCGCCTCTACGGTTATCGCCTCAGCCCACTCTTGTGGAAGAAGGTCAGGCCCAAGCTGTCGGCGGGGCGTGTACAGTCCGTGGCGGTGCGCGTGCTCGTGAAACGGGAACTCGAGCGACTGGCTTTCAAGTCGGGTTCGTACTGGGATTTGAAGTCAACACTGAAAACGGAAACCGGGGCAGAATTCGAGGCAACGCTGGCGACGGTTGGCGGCGAACGAGTCGCCACGGGCAAAGACTTTGACGAGCAGACGGGCAAGCTCAAGGTGGATGCCAAGGTCAAGCTGCTCGACGAAGCAGCAGCGCGAGAACTTCAAGCCCGTTTGCAGGACCAGCCCTGGGTGGTGTCGTCGGTTGAAACACGACTGCAAACCCGTAAGCCGTATGCTCCTTTCACGACCAGCACGTTACAGCAGGAGTCTAACCGCAAGCTCGGATTGACTGCCCGTGACACGATGCGGATCGCACAAAGCCTGTACGAAGACGGCTATATCACTTACATGCGAACCGACAGTGTCAATCTTTCTCAAGAGGCACTCAATGCCGCGAGAAAATCGGTGCAGGATCGCTACGGAAAAGAATACCTCAGCCCTGAACCGCGTCAGTACACGACGAAAACCAAGAACGCGCAGGAAGCTCACGAAGCCATTCGGCCCGCCGGAACGGAAATGAAGACGGCCGAAGAGCACGGTCTGTCTGGGCGTGAAGCGGCGCTCTACGCGCTCATCTGGAAACGGACCGTCGCGACGCAGATGGCAGAAGCGCAGCTGAGATTCCAGACGGTGACGGTTGCTGTCGAAGATGCTGAATTCAAAGCAACGGGTCGCCACGTCGAATTTCCCGGCTTCTTCCGTGCCTACGTCGAAGGGGTCGATGATCCGGAAGCCGCGCTCGACGATCAGGAGGCATCCTTGCCGCCACTGGCCGAGAAAGATCGACTGAACTGTTCTCTGCTCGATCCCATCGGTCATGAAACCAAGCCACCCGCACGCTACACGGAAGCCACGCTGGTGAAGGCATTGGAAGCAGATGGAATCGGCCGTCCGAGTACCTATGCCACGATTATTGACACGATTATTAATCGTGACTACGTTGTCAAACAGGGAACGCAGCTTGTACCGACGTTTACGGCGTTCGCAGTAACACAATTGCTGGAAACCTATTTCCCCAAGCTGGTCGACTTCGGGTTCACTGCCAAGATGGAGCAGGACCTCGATGATATCGCTAACGGCCAGGGGGACCGACTTCCCTACCTCCAGCATTTCTACAGCGGATCGGACGGACTCGATGCCCAGGTCAAGGCAAATGAAGAGGCAATCGATCCGCGTCTTGCCTGCACCTTGACATTCAATGGTTTGTCGTCGCGAATTCGAGTTGGAAAATTCGGTCCCTACGTGGAAACCGAACGCAACGGAGAGACCGTTACTGCGTCGATTCCTGACAGTCTGGCACCGGCGGACATCAACAATGAGATTGCTGAGAATCTGATTGATCTGAAGCAGCGGGGCCCCCAGTCGCTGGGTGAGCATCCTGAGACGGGACTGCCGATCTTCCTGCTGGTCGGGCCTTTCGGACCCTATCTGCAGCTCGGTGAGGTGGGGGAAGACGGAACCAAGCCCAAGCGGGTCTCCCTTCCCAAGACACGCGATCCGAATTCAATCACACTGAAAGACGCGCTTGATTATCTGTCGCTTCCGCGACAGCTTGGAAAGCACCCGGTGACGGGGCATGTGGTCAACGCCGGGATCGGTATGTATGGCCCCTATGTGAAACACGAGAAGACCTTCAAGTCACTGGACAAGACCGACGACGTGCTGTCCATCACCATGGAGCGGGCGCTCGAACTGCTTGCTCAGGCGAAGACGAAGGC
>NZ_DASWWZ010000726.1:0-11252 GCF_036405755.1 Schlesneria sp. | reverse complement strand
GGCTTGGCTGTGGCAGTTGAAGGAGCGTCATCAGCAAATGCCAATGTTGAAGCGAGCAGGATTCCGCAAATCAGGACCACTGGCTGCATATTTTCCCTTCCGATACTCAATCGGTGCTGAGTAGGTCGTGCTGTTCTTCGTGGTCGCGTTCTCATTCAAGTTTTCCAGGCAGGATGGTGATTTGAACGCTGATTGTCCCTCTGTGTCGCAAAATGCCACTATGATGCGATATTCCGATTGAGAAAAGTCTTTCTCGATCATTTGTGATGAATTCATTGTCAGGCGAGGGTGGCTTGTATCGATTACGCATGGAATCGTCTTGCCGTCGCCTCCGCTGCCGCGGGCTTTTCTGGCGGACGGCGCATCGCACGGACAACTGAGCGTCGACTCGCGTTGCAGTTGTTGTGGATGAAATTGCTTCAGGTGCTGAAGCAAAGTTGATCGCTTCAGCGGGCGAAAAGGCTTCCGCAGCCTGCTGTATTTGATCGCAATTTCCCACGGGAGTTTCGGTGCCTCGCAGGCTTGATTCTTGAACCCGTTTGATAGGGAAGGTGCGTTCGGCACCTCGTTGTTACTTCGGATTCATCACCGCTTTGTGAACGTCCTTGATTCGATCTGCCATCTCTTCGTCCCGGCGCTCCTGCCGGTCCAGGATTTGACTGATTCGTGTCTGCTGCGTGGCCAGCTCGTGTCCGTTAATGGCCTGTTGTTCCTGTGTCGATTTTACTGCTTCCATAAATCGGAAATGGGCATTAATCGCCTCGTCGATCTTGGGCTGAAACCAGTCCGAGAACCGCCAGAGGAACAGGCCGACAAGAATCAAGAGCAGCGTGGGCCACCCGTGCTTTTCCAGGCGTCGTTCCCAGGGACTGAAGTAATCGACCGTGATGGGCTGACGGGATTGGCTTGGTTCTGACATCTGTCTTCCTGTCGTTTGGCGAAGGCTGATCTAACATTTCGTAGCGAGTCAAAAGGCGCCGCGACTGTGGGCCGTGGAGCATCTTCTCTCCCAGTCGCGGCGCGGTTCCATTTCAGCGAAGATCGGGATCAAGCGATCTTGAGAAGTGTCCGGACGACCTCAAGAACGTCCTGGGCTTGGGCATTCGCCTCCTGATGTGCGGTCAGTTGTTCGCTGACGGCAAACTCAAGATTGGATTGTGCCTCGGCGAGTTCCTGTTCTGCCTCGGATACGGCAACGTCTGCCGCCTCAGCCAGAGCCAGGGCCTCTTGTGCTTCTTTGAACTGAATCGCCAGTTCTTCCGGGACCTCCAGTGTCATCGTCTCTTCCGCCATCTTGTCTCCTTTCTCAAAAACCACACTACGACCGACTGCCAACTGCGACAGCCACCTCCAAAGCCTCGTCACTGCTTCCCCCCTTTCCGTGTTGGAACTGAGTTCCCGAAGCGAAGGACTCCGAAAATTCAGCCGGAAACGAATCTCCGGCTCGGTATAAGCCTCCCTGCCTGTGGGCATTCCATGCTTGATCATGCGAGCATGATTCATGCGGGACCGCTTAACCGGTTGTTTTGTTACTTCAGACTGAACGTCCGTTCCTTGATAATCCGCGAGCCACCGAACACGACCCGCACATGCTTGTCTTCCACGATCTCGACCCGATCGACTCGCAACTGAAACGTGAACAACGCGACCAGCTTTACCGAGGGGCACTGCTGGAAGTCGATCGCCAGCGTGTCTCCGGTCAGGGCCGCTGTTGCCGAGACGTTACCGCCGAGCTGCAGATCAGCACTCGGGTTGAGCAGGCTCCACAGGCCACGCACCACAGACACGATTGTCAGCACCGTTCCCGGACCGATCTGACTGGGACCAACTTGTAAGGATCGCTTACTAGTTGGATTGAACGCCTGCCCCAGTCCCTTCAGCGTCAGCGGGTCAACGTCGATCGTGATGTCGTCGCCGTCCACGCGGTAGCCAAAGCCGATCGCATCTACGGGAAGGCCGACAGCCCCCTTTGCGGACAGGTCCATGTGCCCATATTTCCCGAACACTGCGACGGGGGACCAATCCGCTTTCGCGAGCAACGGGAACGACTGAGCACCCGAACGGTCCCAACGCATCTCGGCTTTGACACCCTCGCCGATGGTGGCTCGCCACCAGGCGAAGACGGCCCGAACGTGATCCTTTGCGTGAATCGCCCCGGCTGCACCGCTCACCGCCGCCACCGCTTGTGACGCTTCACCCGAATGCTTTTCGAGGATGGCTTCAAGTTCGCCAAGGGATGCGGGGATAAAGTATCGTCCCCCTTTGGTGGGCATGGAGTATCCGTCGACGCCGTTAAACCGGATCGCCGGATAGATCGCTTCTCCACGCTCGGGAACAGGCTCGCGAGACCATAAAAGCCGCACCTGCGAGTTTCCGTTCCCCCAGTCTCGCTTGAGCGTGTTACATCGAGCACACCAGCCGTCCCCGTTGCGAGACTCCGCGGTATAGATCGTGGCGGTGAGTCCTTCGACATTCGTCGTGATCGGCGTCAGGCCCGCTGTGTACTCGATGCGAGGCTCTGAACTCTCCGGAAATTCCGGAATGTTGCCCGCCTTGCTCCCGTCGTAGTCGTTCTCGCCTGCTGGGAACTGGTTCTGAGCACACCAGACAGCGGCTTCGGCGATGGCAACTCGCTCGCGTGGACCTGCATAGCAGAACGCGGTGAAGAACAGCACGATCATCAGGCCGATCAACGCCAGCTTTACGAGCGGGTCTGTGCTCTGCTGGGGCTCGTCGTCATCGTCGAATTGGTCAAACTCGTAGTCATACATCATCGGAAAGAACTCCCTGACGGAATATCGCACGAAATCAATTCCACCTGCCGCCCGATCCCTTCCAGGACCCCCTTGCGAACGGCATAGGAACCCGGTCGCAACTTCACGGGACCGCTGACCGTCTGGACTGCAACCGGGTACTTGCACGCCTCGCCCCACGACTGCTGCATGATGAATGCGGTTTCGCCCGAGGGCAGAACCACGATCCCGCAGCACTCGGTACAGTGGCCGCCGCTGCCGTCCGGTTCACAGCAGCCGAACCGATCGATCCGCGTCCCCTTGAAGAACTGAGGCAGGCAGACGTGTCCCCAGTTCTTCGCCGCGATGGGATCCTCGTAGTCGGTCCATGTCATTGACCGATGGCATTCGATCTTGTGGAAGGCCGCCGCCGCGATCAGCACTTCGGGAACCCCGATGTTGTTCCACTGGATTGCCAGATCCTCGCGTGGCTGGCTCAGATCGATCCCGGCTGCCGCGTAATTCGCCCGGCGGATCACACCCAGGGTCGCGTAGAACTCTGCCGCCTCAACCCCCGTCATGCCATCAGGACAGTTCCCGCACTTGCAGCCCCAGGCGTGAGTCTTCGACCAGCCGTTCTTATTCCGGCAGTAGCCGTACATGATTTCCCCGGCGATCTGCGTATAGACACCGATGAACGCCTTGTCGGCCAGCCGCGAGATATGCACGTCCTCGATGGCCCGCTCGCTCCCCTGTTGAACGCACGTGCCTCTGAGCTGGTGATTCGACTTCCTCCAGGCACCATTCAGCTTCAGCTCATCATCCTGAGCCAGAACGCGAGTCACCCCGCGAGACTTCTGTCGCTCCCAGAACCCTCGCATCTGAGGACGATCCGCATCGAACGACAGCGAGTAGCCAGCCTTCTCAAGCCGCTCCGTCGCCGCTGCGATACGCTCTTCGTCGTAGACCCAGCCGAAGTTGGTGCTCATTTCAGCCCCCGAATCTTGTCGCTGTCGACCTTGGTCAGCTCCACTTCCTTCGAACAGTCCACGACAGCTTTCACCGCCGCAACCTGCTCATCGGTGATCTGCTGCCGCGTCCGCAGATGCCGCAGCATGAGTTCCAGTTGCGTCGTGTTGTGTGGGTACGTGTCCGGATCGTCGATGCAGTCCGCCAAGACCGTGAAGATTGTCTCGACGACGGCTGGTTGGACCGGGACCGGCTCGTGTGGTTGGGGATACGTCGTGAAGGGGCCGCAACCAGGCAACGAAAGTAAAAGCGATATGGCGATCGTGCGCATCCTGTCCTCCTTTCAGACTGTCGTGGTGCAAACTGAGAGTGCTGATCGGTGTCGGATTACGCCTGGGCTTCTTCCACAGACTCCGTATGTCCGGTGTATCGCAGGATGACGACGCCGTTCTCGTATGTGGCCGTGCACCCATGGATCAGGCTGGTCGCGTCGACAAACGCGAAGAAGAACCGCCGCTGGGCGGCGCGATTGGTTTTGTCTTTCATCAGGGCGGCGAAAGCAGAAGTCAGCTCCACAATTTCCGTCGCGAACTCATCCGCCTGATTCTGGCTGAGAGACCCTCCGAGGCTTCGCGTGAGCACCGAAAGGATGGCGGCGACGATTCCCGCCAGTGTGAAGCCACCTGTACCGAGTGCGGAGAAAAGAAGTGCGAGCCAGCCCGAGGAGGTTACCTGCACTCCGTCGGGGCCCGCTCCCCTGGCCACCAGCGGGACAACGGTGGCGTTGCAGGTGAGAACAAGAATGATTGCACAGCCGATCGCGGCGGCAATCAGGTAGGACGCGGTTCGATAATGCATGATGGTCCACTCCAGAAAACGGAAAAACCGCTGAGATTGACCACGAACCTGCTTTGTCAGCGTGGTGCGTGATTAACCCTCCAGCGGTGATTCGATCTGATGACCGGAGTGGCGACGTGAGAGATTATGTCGCGGCGTGAAAAAATGTCAATAGAAAAGATAAGAAAAATTGTCGCAAACGTGTTGGGAGGTGCTGGGCGACTAAGGCGGTTGTTTAGTCGTGGCCTCTGTTGCTGCACCTCTCGCGGTCTTATTAAGGGGTGTCCGGGACTAGGGGGGGGGAGGGCGAGGTCGTTACATTCGCTCGCAGATGGCAAGCATGGAACCAGTATTGCCCCTTCTGAGGACGTGAGAAGAGCCCGGGGTGTTGAGTCTTGATCGCGACTCAACACCCCGGGCCCGGAATCAGGCGTTCAACCCATCAGCCTCAGGTCGTCACCTGGAGATGACGACGGCGGAAAGTTCATCGACCGTCGGTATCGTCGCTAATGGGATCTTCGATCGTTTTGAAGGGAGGTCTGGTCGGTGTCTGTCCGCGGAGAGGTCGCGCATCGACATCGGGCAGTAACGCGACAGAGTTCAGCGACATTCGGAAGTCGTTCTGTTCCAAAGCGGTGATTCGATAGACGGGATGTCGGCGTGCGACAAGGGAAATATTGGACTCTGAGGCTCGATAGGGATCCCCCTGCGAGTTTAAAACGATCTTCACCGGAGCGGCATCGGGATATTTCACAATCAGGGCGACGGGTTGATTGTCACGACCGGCCGTTGAAACGGTCCCCATCTCGACGATGCCATCGAAACTTAACAAGAGTGAGTCTTGCGCTGAGGTCAGGCGTGGATTCGCGAAGAGTTTATCTCCCCACTGCAGCGAAACGGCGGCGTTCTGGAGATGCCAAGTGGGGCTGACAGCCACGACGAAGTCGTCCCGGCCAATGTTGAGTCGCGGTGTCCCCTGCAGAGATGTGGTTAACTGATCGATGACGGTTTCTGGAACATTGCCCGGCCCCAGCTTCGCGGCGCACAGCAATAATTGTTGTGCCGGGATGTCTTTGACCCAATCCGGATCCTGGAGCTGCGAGGCAAGCTTCACCTTGTTGTCAGACGAGTAGTACAACCCCAGCAGTGCAACACGGCTCTGGGTTTTCTCAAGGTTGACGTCAAGGTTCCTGAGAATGGCATCTTCCGCATCGTCAAACCGGCCCGATCGCTGCAGGACATTGGCGCAGATCAGGTTGGCTTCCCATGCTTCGGCTGAATAGCTCATGGCTTTCTGAGCGGTTTCGACTGCAGATGGCTGGCTCAGAAAAGCCTGAATGATGGACCGGTTTGCCAGTCCGGCCGCCAGCATTTCATCTTTTCGGAAGTGCCCGTCTCCGATTGCGACGAGCTTCTCATAGGTCTCATTGGCGGCGAAAAGTTGTCCCATCGATTGCTGGGTTCTTGCGACGTAATACCAGTAGGGAGGATAGCATTCCATGAAGCCTTCCATCCGTTTCAGAATGCGCAGACGCACACTCGGATCCGTCTCGCGCTGGGCTTGCTCAAGTTTTTCCAGATCATCACTGCGGATCAGCCAGCGGTCGGGAATTTTTTTGGCACGAGCCATTTTCCACGACACATCGAGAAACTGGCTCGACTTATCCACGACGAGGTTCATCTGCTTTTTATCGACTTGCCAGATGTCCAACTCGTGGCTTGCCGACTGGTTGCGATGGTCCCACCAACTGTTGGCACCCGTTCGGACGGCGGACACGTACTGAGCAGTCGCGACCTGCGCGGCAATTTCGAAGGTGCTGATCCCCAGATCCCGCTGGAACGCCCGCGAGTACCGTTCGCGCAGCACGATCCGTTCACGATCGGCGAGTTGGATATTGGAGATCTCGTCGAGAACTGACGAGTAGAGCTTCAACACTTCTTCGTCGGCGATGCCATTCAGATCCAGGTGGTTAAGGATCTTCTCCTGTTCCTCAAGCAGTACGCGGACGGACGAATTCTTTCGAATGCGGTGCAGGGACGCGCGGCTGTAGTTGAGGGCTACGGCTGTCGATCGCCGCTGTGCATCGGTGATCGTCTCTTCTGCTTTTGCTGAGGTGACACACCCCAGCATCAGGCCCAGCAATGCGACAAGGTGAATTGAGATACGCGTGAAACAAACCTGCTCAACCCGGTTGCGTGTAACGCGAGAGGAAACGCTCTGGACGAAGTCGTGAGTCATAGGCGAAGTCGTGAGTAAGTGATTCTGGGTCGGCATGGCCACCTCGTCTCCATTTCTGGGTTACGAAACCGGTCGGCCGCGCCTTCCTGGCACGTCAGGACGGGGAAAAATTCCTTTTTCCCGGTGACATACGGGTGACAGGGTGGGGTGCACGTCGTCACTAATCCGTACCCGATGTTCACCGCTGTCCTCGAAGATTTTACTTCGCAGTCAACTGGGGAGCTGAACCAGTCTTGCTGTGGGAACTCAAATCCTGAACCTGTCATTCTCAAAATGCGATTCTGATTGATGAGGTAATGGTGAGGGGTTCGGTGGAATGGGAGTGCTGCGAAGAGATTGATGGAGGTTGGGGGTTGGTTCGCGTGGGGTGGGTGGCTTGGGGGGCTTCGCTGGGATTTGCCGCTTCGTCTGACGCGATGGTGCTGAGCCTGACGCGCACAGTTTGTCGAAGAAATCTGCAACCGGATTTTCTTGAGGACTTCGCACATCGGCAGAATTTGCCGGAGCGAAAAATCAGGCGATTCGGACACGTCTCGCTGGTCACTTGGTTGACCCACCCGCCGTGAGACAAAGATTGAAGGAGCAGCTCGTGTCAGCGCCGAAGTGGCTTGAGGGGGACCTCTGCCGGGGATTCGCAGTACTTTGCCTAGTACTTGAGAGTCGTCAGTTTTGCACCGGCGAAGTAGTGGCGGATGATCTCGGAAGAGGATCGCCCCGCTTCCGCCTGGCCCTTCGCCCCCCATTGGCAGAAGCCGACTCCATGTCCGTGACCCCGTCCTTTGAAGATAACTTTATCCTTCTCCAGCATGACATGAAAATGGGGGCTGGGGAGTGTTCCGACCGGCATGCGATCACGGAGTTGTATGCCATTGACGGCGAGCAGGTCGGCGGGAGTCTTCAGCTTGAACTGGCAGATGGAACCCTGACCGGGTTCCACCAGTTGCTGAATCGAGTGGATCGTGAGCAGCTTGGGTTTCTCTTTAGGGGTTAAGGCGCGGGCTTCAAATGCATCCCGTGATAACTCTGTCGTCCAGCGGTAATGCGGCGACTCACGACACCATTCGCATTGAGTGGACTTCAACGCCTCAGTGGCATCTTTGAATACTTCCTTCCCGTTGATTGTCTGTCCCCCGCAGACGGCCGAGTAGTAGGTGCAGAAGAGTTTCTCGTCGAGTTTACAGACGATTCCTCGAGTTTCGCGGACGGCACGGCGGCTGCTCTCGCTCTCTCCTGCCAGTCGGCGATTATTCTTATCCACATATTCGACCCCCAGGTACTTCTGGCTTCGCTGGGACGAAAAGAGGTCAAACACAGACTTCGGATCGGCGTGCTGGGCCTGATAGAGAGCGTACGTGCGTGCAACGATTGCCTGTGCCTCACGGGCGGCTGCAGGAAACTTCGCGGGCATCTCTGAGTCGACCACGCTCGCAAGGTATTCTTCGATGGGAAGTACGTTGACGGCAGAAACTTTCCCATCAGTGCGGCGGAAGAGTCGCATGCGGCCGCGGTAAAGATGGCCGTCGACCCGAATGGCAGGAGATTCCACCGGGACGATCTCGATCTGGGTCAGGGAGGTCTCGGCGGTGCCCAGCTTCATCCCCGTCTTCGTCGCTTCGACGGTCATCGGGCCCGGGGGAAGCTTCAGGGAAACCTCGGAATTCGGGTTCGCCTCCAGCCCGCTCAATTTGTACTGACCCCGAATTTCCAATCGGAACGAATCGGTCCCACCCGGCGTCACATTGACTCGGATTAATGGCTCGGTTGTTTCGGGTGTCTTTCCGTCCTGTTTCAGCAACCTCGCGGGCGCAGGAAGACGCGCGCTTTTGGCCACCTGAAGCTGGGGAGGAAGTGCAGGGGGGATGGTCTGCAGTTGTATCGCGACGAAGCCTGCCAGCAGGACCAGCAGCGAGAGGCCAACAAGTTTGAGAGGGTGCGGCGCGGAGGAGGATTTGCGGATCTGTTCGGCGCGCAAAAAAGCGACAGGCTGACGAGCAAGTTTGCTGTCAGCCTGTCGCTTTTGATCCACCATTCTCGCGCTTCCGGGCACGGCGACAAGGTTGCCGATAGGGCGTTGCTAGCGTGCTGTGGGATGACGCGGCGTTACGGTTTCGACTCGAAAAACACGCGCCACAGTGAGCAATGACTACTGTCAGTCGTTGCGAAGCTTCAACCCGATCTCGCCCAATTGCTGCCGGATTTCGTTCAGCGACGTGACCCCAAAGTTCTTCGTCGCCAGAAGCTCGTCCGGGGTTCGTTGTACCAGTTCAGCAAGGCTGGTGATTCCCAGGCGGGCCATGCACTTGCGGGCACGAACGGAAAGGTTGAGGTCGGAGACAGAACGGGCCAGCATCGCCTGTTCCTGTGGGGACAGGTCGGTTGGCAGGATCGCGTAGTTTCCTGCACCTTGCCAGGCACCGCTCTCTTTGGGCTTTGCGGGAGCGAGGTTCTGGCCGACGCGCAACCCGTGTGCTGCCATCAACTCGCGAATTTCCACGAGCGACGTTTCGCCGAAGTTCTTGCCCTGAAGCAGTTCTGGTTCGGTGATCTTGGTGAGATCGCCCAGCGTCTGGATGTCCATGCTCGCCAGGCAGTTGCGGCTGCGAACCGACAACTCGAAGTCGGTGACAGGGCGGCTGAGCAGTTGCTCGAGCCGAGCCTCGTTCTTCGCCATGTCATCGTCGTAATACATTTCACTCGTGGCTTCGATGTCCTTCATGTACATCAGAGCTCGCGGGTGGTTCTGGTCGTGCTGCAGGACGCGGCGGAAGCAGAAAGCTGCCGCGGAGTAGTTCCCCTTGTCTTCGTACAGCAAACCAAGATTCAGCAGAGCGCCGAGATAGAACGGTGCCTTGCTGAGACCCTGCTCGTAAAGCCGGATGGCTTCGTTGTCATTTCCGTAAAGTGCATTCTCACCGGCCAGTCGGAACAGCGCCTGGGAATGGTGTGGATCCATGTCGACGGCGCGTTCGAAGTACTCGATCGCACCGTAGGTGTCGCCGCGATCAGCCAGAATACAGCCCATCTGATAGGAGTAATCGGCTCGCCGAGCGCCTTCCATCCCAGCCTGCTTCAGCGTGGTTTCCGCTTCCTCGAGGCGCCCCTGCAGTCGGATCGCTCCCGCCCGCTTCATTGTGCACTCAACGGGGTCGTAGCCAGCTTTGGCTGCAGCGGCGAACTTCTCGTCGGCTTCGTCCCACCGTTCCAGCGACAGGTAAACCATACCCAAAACATACAGGGCAACGCCGTCGTTGCTGGCGCCAGAGAGCAAACGTTCGGCGATCGCATGCTGGGCGAGCAGGTAAGCACCGATTCCCGCGCGAACCGCCTGGCTGGAGGCCGCACCGCTCTCAACGTCGCGCAGCAAGGCCTCGATTTCTTGTCGCGTTGCAGCCACCTGGTCAGAGGCGACTGCTCGCCTCAACTGGCTGAACTCGTCAGCCGTCATATGACCCTTGGATTGCAGAATTCCACGAATATTAACTGGTTCAGCCGTCTTGATCACAGTCTGTTCAACCCTTTCTGGGGGGGACTGGCAGTCCCGCAATACTTTCGAGGGGAACGTCGATCCGGGTGTGGTTTGACGAATCGCGTGTCAATCATGGGTACTTTATATTCGACCGATGACTGCTTGACACCGTCGCCATTTGTCAAAGTCAGGTCAAATGTCGCTTGCGACCCATGATTGAACTTGCCCTCAACAACGAATCGTGCATTATATCGTTAAGGTGCCATTCTGCAACGTCGCTTCGCTGACGAGGTTCTGTCACATGCATTTCCTCCGGATTCTCCTCGTTCTCACGCTTTCGTGTCAACTGGTGAGAGCGGCCCAGGAAGACGTCGCTGACGCAACAGTGCCTGAGCACGTTCAATCCCTGATTGCTGAACTGGATCATCCGCAATTCCAGCGGCGTGAGCTGGCGGCGAAAAGTCTCACTGCGCAAGGGGTTGTTGCAATTGCGGGGCTTGCATGGGCGGCGGAATCAGGATCACCGGAAGCGTCGGTTCGCGCCTTCGACGTCTTACAAAAACTGTACAACGGCGAGGATGAGGCAACCTTCGAGGCGGTGGAACAGGTTTTTCAGCGATTGAAAGTTGACGAGCATCTCGCCGTGGCCTCGCGTGCCGAACGGGCGTTCGACACGGGTTCTGAGACCCGTCAGAAGCGAGCCATCGCGAAGTTCGAGAAGTTGGGGGGAATCGTTCATTTCTCGGAACGGCCATCCTCAGAGCGACTGGCGCTCGGGCGTCCCACGATCGAATACGTCATGCTCGGTCGGGACTGGACGGGGGGCGAAGAAGGGCTCAGGTTGCTGGGGCGGATCGAGGATCTGCGGACGTCAATCACCCAGCTCTATATCATTCGCGGCATCAACATTTCCGAAGAAACGAAGCTCGACCTGCTCGCGGAACTCCCTTTTCTGAAGATTGAACACCGGGGGCCGGCCCGACTGGGAATCCGTGGAAGTCACCTCAAC
>NZ_DASWWZ010000725.1:0-17737 GCF_036405755.1 Schlesneria sp. | reverse complement strand
CGAACAACGACGAATACTAAAGCATCTTTGAGGGAATGCTGGAGCACCGCAACCGGCGTGTGACGTACAGCGCCCATCGAAATCCGTGCTTGTCGCGGACGTCAGAATTCCAGATCAAGTAGAGAATAAGGTACCCCGATGAATGGTCTCCGCAGTCACGAGTTACTGCATCGCCGATCCAGTCGACTGCTGATCGTTGATATTCAGGAAAAACTCGTCGCCGCACTCGACGAATCGGCTCGATTCAGTCTGGTGGATGCCGTCCGGATCCTCGCTGCCAGTGCAAATCTGCTGCAAATTCCCGTCGTCGCCACGGAACAGTACCCTTCAGGGTTGGGTCCGACAGTTGCCCCATTGACGAAGTTCACTGACGTACGTCCCCCGAAGAAGCGATTCAGTGCAACGGAGAGTACGGGATGGCCGACCGCTGCCGAAGCCACGGATGATCGATTTCAGATCGTTGTCACAGGCATGGAATCGCACGTCTGCGTATTGCAGACGGTGATGGACCTGCTCGCTCTCGGGTATCAGACGTACGTCGTCGCGGATGGCGTCACCAGCCGTCGCTCCCTGGATCATCGCATCGCTCTGGAACGCATGGCCAATGCCGGCGCCATTATCACGACCGCCGAAAGCGTGGTGTTCGAATGGTGCGAGTCGGCCGAAGCCCCCGAGTTCAAACAGCTCAGCTCACTCGTAAAATCACGCCCTGTTTAGCTGCTCGCGTTGCTTCGATTGTCCATCTCCCAATCCTGGCAAACCTGCCAGAGGCATCTTCAGGCGAGTTTACGTCCTCGTCGTGATCACGCTGTTTCGCGCGCAGCCCATTATCCCGTGCGCTACTCATCCCCGGGTGTCCGCCCACGCGTGACGTCACGGTGGGCGTCAAGTGGACCACGATTCCTGGCGTGAACCAGACAGGTTCCCCGCCTTTCCTCCTCTCAACTGCTGAGAGAGAAACCCTCCCCGGCATCACGGCCCCTCAAAAGAGGGCTTGCTGGCTACATCGTCGCTGAATTCTGACCGTGCGATTCCCGTCATACGTCCCTCATGATGCAGATTCCGTTATAACGTCGTTGCTGTTCATCGCGTTAACATGACCGTCGATGCGGCGGAGTACCGGCGGCGGCGACTCAGCATGACAACAGACTCTCGATGGGGCGAATGGATGACTGCGATCCGCACACGATTTCGATTCTGGTCTGCGGCATTGGTCGTGAGCGTCCTTTCCTCCCTCGGTGCAGGACAATGCAGCCGGGCGGACGAACCATCGGCGGTCACAGAGGCATCTCGACCGACCGCCACGAACTACCGTATCCAAACCATCGCCGGAAATGGTCAACCGGGTGACACCCCAACACGGACACTCGTTCCCTGTGACGTCCCGGTAGATCTTCCGTTCGGCGTTGAGTATGGGCCTGACGGGGCACTTTACATCACCGTCATCGGCAGTCATCGCGTCCTGCGACTCGACCCTGCATCTAACGAGATGACGAGCGTAGCGGGGACGGGCAAGCGAGGACTCGACGGCGACGGTGGCCCTGCCACCCAGGCATCTCTCTTCGAACCATACGAGGTCCGCTTTGATTCCAAAGGTCACATGCTGATCCTGGAGATGCGGAACCATGTACTCAGACGTGTCGACGGCAAGACGGGCATCATTACGACGATCGCTGGCGACGGGACACCGGGCGGTGTCGGGGATGGCGGACCTGCGAAGAAGGCACAACTAAATCACCCTCACTGCTTTGCCCTGGATGAGCATGACAACATCTACATCGGCGACATCCTCAATCATCGCGTCCGGCGCATTGACGCCAAAACCGGGCACATTGAAACCGTCGTGGGAACGGGCAGCGAAGGAATCCCGCAGGAAGGAGGCGTCGCTCGCGAAGAACCGCTGACCATGCCGCAAGGGCTGGGAATCTATGACGGATCCCTCTGGGTGGCCTCGTTCAAATTACAGCGATTGTGGCGAGTCGATCTAAAAACCGGTTGGATCTACCACAAAGCAGGAACCGGTGAGCGGGGATTCACGGGAGACGGCGGCGATCCTCGACAAGCTACGTTCGACGGACCACGCGGGATGAAGATCTCACCTGACGGAATGCTCTACTTGCTGGAGGGTGAAAACAACATTGTGCGAGCCTATGATATCAACAACAACACCCTTCAGACGATTGCTGGCGTGGGCCCCCAATCCCACAAATACGAAGGAGACGGAATCCCTGCCAGACTTGCACCGTTATGGCAACCCCACGGTATTTGCCTCGTTAAGGATGGCTCACTGGTCATCAGCGATACAATCAACCACCGTGTCCGGCGTCTGATCCCCATCGCGAACGAAAAACCGTAGACTGCACCTGTTGATCGGCCCTGGTCGCCGATGGGACCGTCAAGAATTTTCTCATTCCAACAGCATTGAATGCCCCGCTATGGACGCTCTGAAACGCTTCCTCGATCCGACCACCCTGAACCGACTGAAGGGGCTGGAGCTGAAGGCACGATTGATTGTCGAAGGTTACGTCTCGGGGATGCACAAGAGTCCCTACCATGGGTTCTCGGTCGAGTTTGCGGAACATCGCGAATACGTTCCCGGCGACGATCTGCGCTACGTCGACTGGAAAGTCTTCGGCAAATCGGACCGCATCTACCTGAAGCAATACGACGAAGAAACCAATTTTGTCTGCCACCTGCTCGTCGATACCAGCGAGTCGATGACATATCGATCACCGAAAGCGATGTTTTCGAAGCTGGAGTATGCTCAGTACATCGCCGCCGCGTTTGCTTATCTGATCATCCATCAGCAGGACGCTGTCGGGCTGGCCACCTTCGATACATCCGTCCGACAGTTCCTGCGTCCCGGCAGCACCGCAGTTCAGCTTCGACAGCTTTGTCACACCCTGGAACAAAGTCCCAGCGGTGGGGAATCGTCGATCGGGCCGATTTTCCACGATCTGGCCGAACGGATCAAACGCCGGGGCCTGGTGGTCATCATCAGCGATTTCTTCGATGACCCTGAAACGCTCAAAAAGGGACTGAAGCACTTTCAGCATCGCCGACATGACGTGGTCTTACTGCAAGTGATCGACCCCGAAGAACAGGACTTCACCTTCGTCGACCCCACCCTGTTTAAGGGCCTCGAAAACCTCGGTGAGCAACTGACAGAACCGCGTGCGTTGCGGAAAGCGTATCAGAAAGAGTTCGAGGAATTCCTGAAAACAATCCGCTCGAGCGCCCGCGACTTCCATATGGACTATGTCCTGATGCGAACGGATCAACCACTGGAAGTGAATCTGCACGAATTCCTGTCGCGACGAATGCACCGTGCGGGGCGTCGCTGATTGAAGCTCCGCAACGGTTCACTCTCTCGTAGCCTGCTCTTTCCCTGCGGATATCACACAAAATCCCCGGTAGTCCCGTGAGTTCTGAAATCGAGAAACCCATGTCCGGTACCGACCTGCTGACCATGTCCGGCATCTCAAAGCGATTCGGGGCCACTCAAGCCCTGAAAGACGTCGCGTTGTCAGTGCGGGCCGGTGAAGTATTGGCTCTGATTGGAGAAAACGGCGCAGGCAAAAGCACGCTCATGAAGGTTCTGAGTGGAGCTCATCAGCCAGACTCCGGAAGCATGCAACTTGCAGGTCAGCCCTATTCCCCCGCTGGTCCGCACGAGGCGCGGATGGCGGGAGTGGGCATGATCTATCAGGAGCTGAATCTGGCGCCCGAGATGTCTGTTGAAGACAACATCATGCTGGGCCAGGAACCTTCCTGGTACGGTCTGCGTGATCGGAAGACACAGCGGCTGAAAGTTCGTAAGGTGCTCGACCTGCTGGGGCACCCCGACCTGCAGCCGAATACCCCCGTCGCAAAGCTCTCGATTGCGGTTCGACAACTGGTCGAGATTGCCCGGGCGCTGGCTTCCGATTCCAAGGTCCTGGTATTCGATGAACCGACCAGTTCACTGACCCGGCAGGACGTCGATCATTTGTTCGCCGTCATTCGCAAGCTGCGGGGTGCGGGCTACGGAATCGTCTACATCAGCCATTTTCTCGAAGAAATCCGTCAGGTCTGCGACAGCTATGCCGTCCTGCGGGACGGTCACTCTGTTGGCAGCGGCCGGCTTGCGGACGTCAGCGACTCGGAAATCGTCTCACTGATGGTGGGACGGGGAGTCGCAGATCTGTTCCCCGTCGTCCCGCATACCCCCGGAGAACCCCTGTTAACCGTGACGACTCTCAGCGGTACCCGGGCACCGGTAGGAGCTTCGCTGGAGCTGCGACGGGGCGAAATTCTGGGATTGGCCGGTCTTATCGGGGCGGGACGGACAGAATTGCTGCGCTGCCTGTTCGCACTCGACCCGGTCCGAAAAGGCGAAGTGAAAGTCGCAGGGATCGAGATCGAACATAAAACGCAATCCCGTATGCATGCGGGACTCGGTCTGGTCTCCGAAGATCGGAAAGAAGAAGGGCTGGCCCAGAATCAGTCGATCGCGGACAACCTGACGATCAGTCGACTCCAACCCTACACTCGTGTCGGATTTTTGCGACTCGGGCAGCGACGCAGCGAAGTAGCGCGATGGATGCAGCGACTGCAGGTCAAGGCCGCTTCGCCCGATCAGACCATCGGACAATTGTCTGGAGGAAATCAGCAGAAGGTGGCGATCGCACGCGTCCTGCACCAGCAGGCCGACATCCTGCTGCTCGATGAACCGACACGCGGAATCGACGTGGGGACAAAGGCCGAAATTTACAAATTAATGGGCGAACTGGCAGCCGAGGGAAAAGCCGTACTCTTTGTCAGCTCGTTCCTCCCGGAACTCCTGGCCGTCTGCGATCGAATTGGCGTCATGTCCGACGGCATCCTGCGTGACGTTCGTCCGGCCAGTGAATGGACAGAAGAATCCATCATGAGTGTGGCGGTCGCAAAAACGGATCACACACCGGTGAGTGCTTGATCCGCACCACGATGCAGCTCGCTGACAGGATTGGCCGTAAGGAACACTTCCCCTCACGGACCAGGCGCGACTGCAGTTTCTCTGCCGCCATCAGTGCCATTCATGCCGCGAACGCTTCCAGAAACTCACTCGTATGCGAAACGAGATGAGCCTGGAAGTTTGGCATTCGGTCGTTGAAAGGTTTTGCGGTAAGAATTCACCGCGCAGAGCGGTGAGGGCGATGGTGCCTCGTTCGCTCTGCGCGATCTCTACAGAACCTGATTCTCGATCGCGACATCGACGAAATCAGTTTGCTTCCTTGATGCGAATGCGTCGGTATTCCATCTGACCTCGATCCCCCTCCAGTCCAATCGGCCCCGATGCAGGCAGTTGCAGAGCCTCTTCCAGGACTTCTCCGTTGCAGGTGCAGTGTGCCACGTTTCCTTTAACCGTGACCACCAGTTCGTTCCACTCCTGCGGCCGGTACTTCGTGAGGTTCTTGTAGGGTCCCGCCAGAGGATAGTCGCGGCATTGCAGTTGAGGCTTCCGGATGAAGACACCGCTGTCCGCATTCGGAGTGGCCCGGAATTCGAGCTTCAAGACAAAGTCTTTGCCGAACTCACGCGTCGTCCACAATTCTTGGCCGCGGCGTCCTTCAGGAGGAGTGGCAATGATCAGGCGTCCGTGCCGGGCGAGATAGCGACCGTCCGGAGTTGCCTCTTTGCCATCAACACTGGCTTTCGGGGCCAGCGATTGAGGATCCCGAATCCCCCAGCCAGTGAGGTCTTTTCCGTTGAAGAGACTGACGTACCCCTCTTCAAGTTCAAAGTCGTCATCGGTTGTTTCGATAAAATTGAGCGTTGCCAGGATCGGACGCAAGGCGGCGGCCCATTTCGCATAGCCCATTTCATTGGGATGCAGCAGATCAGGGAACTCGACCGCTTTCGCATCCCCCTTTTCATCTGCAAACAAAGGCCAGGTCTCAATGAGAGTCACCTGGGGATCCCCTTTGACGACCTCGGCATACAGTCTGTTGGTCTCCTGAATCTTGTCAGCCGGGCGAGAGACAGTGGCCGAACTGGGGAAAATCTGGCAGAGCACAATCGGCATTTTGGGATTATGGGCTTTGAGCTTCGCAATGATCAGTTTCATGTTACCGGCGACATCTTTGGGATCAGCCTTCTCACCGATATCATTCGTCCCAAACATCATGACGACGCCTGCAGGATTGAGAGACAGCACGTCATCACGGAGTCGGATCAGGATGCCTCGTGACGTGTCACCGCTGATGCCACGGTTGGCCACTTTCACCCCCGGAAACTGGCCCCCAATGTCATCCCCCCATCCCTGAGTAATCGAGTCACCAAGAAAAACGAGCGCATTCTGATCAGCTTCAACCCGCTTCGACCACGCCGTGCGCCGCTGCATCCACAGATCACGGAACCAGTCCGCACGGCGAATCGGTCCCGCTCCCGGCAAGCCTGCATCCGTTGCAGGGATCTCCAGTCCCGTTTTTTCTTTCTGATCCTGGGCCTTCAGCAAGGAACAAGTGGTCAAGTATCCCAAACCGCTCATGGCGACGACAAGAAGAGTCACACCGACATGCGGCAACCAGCGCGTGTACGTTTTCATTTCAAAGTCCAGAGAGAACAGACCACAAGTTCAACAGTTTCAAAGGCATTCCCAGGGAATGCCCATCTGGTTCGCTATCATAGGTGGAATCGGGTCGACTTTGCGACAGGTCGACACGGCTCGCCTCATTCCGTTGCGATTGGAATTCGGACAGCATTCGTCATGTCGCGCGAAGCCAACTCACGATTTCACTGATCCTGCTTTTTCGCTGAAGCTCGAGGATCCTTTCCGTGAGCAAACACGTGATCCAAAGCCGCTTTGAGGTCAAGTCGCTGAAACGTCAGTTTTGTCGCATCATCGGTGACGGGCTTGCCGGTTGTCTGGAAAATCTTGAGCATGGCTTCGGGGAGGTTCTTCCCGTCTGATTTCCAGTCGTATTCGGTCTTCTCAATCGCTTCACTGAGAAGCATCACAGATCCGCAAAGAATGGCATTGGAAGAACTGGTTGCGGAGGCAGGAACAACCAGATCGACTTTGGCATCCCGATCCTGCGTGACCACGTCTTCACCCGGTTGCACGGCCCCGATGGCGAAACAGTTGGGTTGGCAGGCGGGCCACGAAATACCGTTCGCAAACCCGTGATTCCCCGTCGGAGCACTCACCCAGATCCCCAGTTCCCTCAGTTGAGCCAGCTTGTCGTCAATTTCCGTATCGACCGGCTTGGCGTGGGCCAGATCGTCGACGGGAGCCAGATTGACGACCGCAATACGGTATTTCTTGTGATGGTCGATGACCCATTGAAGTCCGCGCGAGAGCGGTAGGCTATCGGCGACGTTGCAGTGGCAACATTCCAGTCCGCGAATGATCGCAACCTGATTGTTGTAGGCCACGCCCCATTTCCCCATGAAGTTCAGTGACGAAGGGACGCCGATCGTGGATCCGTGGTAGCCCCGTCCCTCGTGCCGGGGGTCGTCATCGCCATCCACACTGTCATACGTCACGAGAACTTTGGGAACGCCATTAACCGGCGTGGACCATTCCGGCATCGAAAGCTTGCAACCATCGTCCAAAAGAGCCAGCGTCTGGTTTTTTCCAAACGTCAGCACATCGCTGTACGCTTCCCAGGCGTCAACGACCCGGGCGTGCTGAAAAGCGAGCGGCTCGACAGGCTCGCCGGCGACCAGCCGGCCCACGGGGAATAAACAAATCGCAGTGATGAAAATTGATCTGATCATGGTATACGGATCCTTGAGATGCAGAACTTCGTCACGGATTCTTCCTGCAGGACACGGCCGAGCGTCACCGCTGGCGTCGTCAGTCGGCAACCCGGCACCTTCCGGAGGGCTCGGTGGACCCCATGGCTGGCACCGTCCCGGGTGGCCGGAACCAGTGGTGTGGCCTATAACTTCCATTCGGCCCCTGTAAAATTGCACTCGACCGAGATGCCCGCGTATGTCGACAGGTCCGAGAATACCGGCTTTCAGGACGGACTGCCCTCATTTCCAGCAAGATTGCGATTTCCATGCGATTGAACGAACTGATTTCGGAACTGGACGATCTTGAGCCGGAAGAGAAACTGCAATGGCTGGTTGAATTTGCGGATGAGCTACCTGCCGTTTCTCCCGAAAAACGAGTCGTGCCGTTCCCGGAATCCTGCCGTGTCCAGGAATGCCAGACCCCTGTTCATCTTTGGGTTGGTACGCAGGAAGGAAAAATCCACCTCGAAGCCGATGTCCCCGCCAAATCGCCGACGGTCCGGGGACTGGTGGCCCTGGTCGTCTGCGGACTGCAGGGTGAACCCGTTTCGGCGGCGCTGTCCTTGCCAGACGACATGGTGGCGCACGTCGGTCTGGATGCCGTGTTAGGGATGACGCGACAGCAGGGATTTCGCGGCGTCATCGCCCGAATCAAGCGGGAACTTCAGGATTCCCAGCCGTCTTAAAGTTCGTGCCCGGCTGTCGGTCGACTGACTGATCAAAAGCCTGCACCGGGGCTGTCGAGTCTGCGGGGGTCGGGGCGTGGATTTCGAGCTGTTCTAGAAAAAATCAGCAGATTCATCTCCACTTCTGTGAATGAATGGTTATTCTGTTCATCGAAAAGACTGACTTCTCTGCATCCCAGACCAGACATGATACGGTGGAGGTTTTTCCCGCAAGTCGGTGGTCCATCTGACGCGCAGAACGAAATCCTCGACGAGAGGAATTCCTGAAAAGAGTCGAATTTTCGAGGAATTTGCGTGCCTGTTTGATTTTCCGCCTTCCTGCTGAGCCCAACGTGTCAAAAATGGGAAGATCACGATTGCCATCGTCAGATTGGAGTCGTTCTTTATCGCCAATACCTTGAATTGCGACTTCTGTGTCGAAGTCGCCTGTAGCGGGTTGGATCTCTGGTCGACACAACGCATCGAAGTCCGAGCCGCGCAAGTTTTTTGACACTTTGAGGGGAACTCTGTTTTATGACCACACTCGCGAAACAAGGACGTGCAAACCCTGAAGCCAGCGAACCGCAAACCAGAAGCCGGATGATGCTTACCCCCCCTGACGAAGTTGCTCCCCGCCTGTTACCGTCAACTGAACTCCCGGCTTACACCTACGTTCCTGGTACAGATACACCGCACCCTTACCGCGATGCTCGAGGTCACAGCTATCAGCGTAAACAGCCTTCGCCCAAGATGCTGACCCCAACCAACTGGTTCGAAAATCGCCACTACCTGCTGGCGCTCGACTACTTCAACCACGGTTACTACTGGGAATCGCACGAAGACTGGGAGCGATTGCTGCGAACGACCGGGTCGGATAGCGCCGTCGGACGATTCCTCAAGGGGCTGGTGAAGCTTTCGGCAGCAGGAGTCAAGGTTCGAGAAAACAGCATTCACGGCGTCCGACGCCATGCCGCCTCCGCTGGCGAAGTCTTCGCAGACGTCGCAGCAGAAGTCGGAACGGAATTCTTCTGCGGTCTCGAATTCACGACCCTGCAATTCGCCGCTGATCGTGCCGCCCAAATCAACTACTCGGACAAACTTGGCTCACCCCGTCAGCCCACCCGAGTCTTTCCGTTTGTCCTGAACACGGAACCATTTACGATTTCCTGAGCTCAAGCAGGGATCATTACAAATCCGCAAGTCCGGCACGATCCGTCCTGCCGGACTTTTTCATTGTCTCACCCCCGCTCATTCCCCGGTCCTTGCCCATTGTCTGACTCTCGCCAATGTGCACTCCTGACCCTTAGAGCGCGGTACCATTTCCTGCCCTTCTTAACCGGTCAGTCATGGTTGTACCGCGTAGAAAGCCCGTTCCCGTCAGGCGCTGCGATCGCCACTGCCCGCCAGCTTCATCCGTCCAATTCGGGACAGCCGGGCACTGTGGACGGGATGGGGGGCTGTTCGGAGTGAAGCAGGGAGCCAAGCAGCGCGGGGAATTTTCTCGTCGGTCGGTTCTTTGAGAACCGGAAGTCGCAGCCCCTGGTTGGCCGACTTATAGCGTTCCAGATCGACAGGATGGATGTAGATTCGTTTCGCCGTGACGAGTTCACAAATCAACTCGCAAAGTGGCTGACTCATCCCTGACCACAGGACCGTATTCGGGTTCGATCGAGACGCCAGCCCTTGTTCTCCAGTGACTTCAAGATACGGCTGGAAGTCCCGCACGAGCTCCCAAAACAGAACTTCTCCCCCTTTGCGGATGTATTCGACCATCGCGGCCTTGATCTGCCCTGCTGCGGCAAGCTGAGCCCAGGGTGCAAGCGGGGCCTGGTGATCTGCTTCGACCACCCGCTGACCAGTGTCGAACCGGCGCTCTGCCTCAAGCATGGCGGTGACCCGGCTGTCTGACGTGGCCCGGCGGCAGCGGTCCTGAGCCCAGTTTCGCAACGCAAAAATTTTGTCTTCCATCGTGACCGACAGAGGAACGGTCGTCCGCCATGCCTGTTCGAGTTCTTCCTGCGACAGGACACGTCCCTTGCCGAACGCGTCGATCAAGGCCGTCACAACGATCTGTTCCAGTTCCGCTCCGCTGAACCCCTCCGTTCGCCGCGCCAGGTCATCCAGATCGAACTGCTCGGTCTTCCATCCTCGTTTTTTGAGGTGAATGCCCAGGACATGCTTTCGTTCGTCAAAGTTAGGTAAATCGACGAAGAAGAGTTCGTCGAACCGCCCCCTGCGCAGCATTTCCGGCGGGAGGTTTTCGACCGAGTTTGCCGTGGCAACAACGAAAACTGGCTTCTGTACTTCGGCCATCCAGGTCAGAAAGGTCCCGACTAGTCTGAGCATCGTTGCGTCGGCGGCTCCCGTTCCATCCCCTTCGACCCCGGCGAAACCTTTCTCGATTTCGTCGAGCCACAACACCGCGGGCGCAATGGATTCGACTAGCTCCAATACCGTCCGCATGTTCTTTTCAGACTCGCCACGCTGAGCCCCCAGCAGCGCCGCGATGTCCAGACGCATCAAGGGAAAGCTGAGCAACCGAGCGGTGGCGCGCGCGGTCAGGCTTTTTCCGCAGCCCTGGACCCCGAGCAGTAACACACCACGCGGTAAGGGCACCCCCTGCTCACGGGCTCGTGGCGTGTACGCTTCGGCCCGTTTGGAAAGCCATCCTTTGAGCTGGTCGAGCCCGCCGATGTCGTTGACGTTTTCCTCGAGGTCATAAAATTCCAGCAGGTCGGACCCCGATGCCAGTGTCCGCTTTTCCGCGATCAGCAGGGTAAAGACATCGTCGTCCAGCCGTGTGCGACCCTTCAGAGCACGGACCCACGCGCGGCGTGCTTCCTGGCTGGTCAGCCCCATCACCGCCTTGATCAGGCGATCCTCGTTGTCACTCTCGAGAACCAGTGACAACGCTGCGGTCTCGTGCAATTGGGCGATCGTCTGATCGAACTGTTCACGCAGGTCTTCATACCCCGGAAGCGGAAGCTCGATCCTGACGGAATCCTTTTCGAGTTCAACCGGAACCTGCATCACAGGCCCGAACAGCAGCAGCGTTTTTTTCTGACGGACCAGTTCCGGCAACAGATCGCGCACTCGTCGCAGTATGACCGGGTCAGTCAGATACGGATGGAAGTCCTTCAACAGGAACAGATGCCCTGCGGGAAAATTCGACAGCAGTTCGAGCAGTCGCGTCGCGCTGACGGGGTTGTCCGAAGCATGGCTGACGTCAGGCTGTAAGCCTCTGGTGATCGTCCATGTGACGAGGTTCCGCTCTGTCTCCAAGGCAAGCTCTGTCAGTTTACGTTCCCACCGGTCCTCCTCATTCGTCCTGAGGAATAACAGGGGATAGCCTGCTTCGATACGGGACCTTACGTCATGCAGGGCGCCATCAGTTTTCATCTGCGATCACGACCCCCTTCTTCAAGATGACGTTCGCATAAACCGCAGTTTCGCCAGTAGCGACGATCGCGTAGGCCGACTTGGCGAAATCGTAGAACCGAAATCGTTCGATGGGCCGGAGTTCGATTTCGCGACCTTCATGCTTCGACAGCACTTTGCGATATTCGGCCCAGATCGGGGGATCTGACGCTCCCGCGTCGACGGGTTGCATGACACTGGCGGGATGATCAACGAACGTATCCAGCGGGAAAAACTTCATAATGGCATCGAGGATCTCGACGCCGCCATGACCATCAGCGCGCACGACTCGCTGGGCACAGCTCTCGGCAGGAAAATTTCCATCAGCAATCACAATTTCGTCGCCGTGCCCCATGCGCATCAGGACTGACATCAGCTCAGGCGAAATAATCGGAGGAATCTTCTTCAGCATGGTCGAGCACCGTCATAGCAATATAGAATGGACACAGAACTTCACGACGCCGACAGACTCGGTCGGTGCCTGAACTTTCTATCGAAGCCGATCCACTTGCGCCTAGGAAGGTTGTGGAACGGAGCAACGATGCCGTCTGAAGGTGGGTTTTGTCAATATGGTGATTGGCTGCGCAAACGCGACCTCCCTGAGTCTGTTTCATCCGGTCATCCAAGAGTGGTTTCGCTCCCGCTTCGCCGGTCCGACCGAACCCCAGGAACAGGGCTGGCCACAAATCGTCGCGGGACGTGACATTCTCATCGCGGCTCCCACAGGAAGCGGAAAGACTTTGACCGCGTTTCTGGCCGCCATCGACCGACTGTTTCAACAGGCAGAACAAGGTTGCCTCGGCTCGGAAATCCGCGTCGTCTATATCTCGCCCCTGCGGGCTCTCTCCAACGACATGCACCGCAATCTGGAGCAACCGCTGTCAGAAATTCTGGCTCTTGCAGAAGAGATGGGCCTCGAGATTCCACCGGTCCGTGTCGGCTTGAGAACGGGAGATACGACTGCGGCGCAGCGGGCGGCCATCGTACGCCGTCCTCCGCACATCCTTGTGACGACCCCCGAGTCGCTCTACCTGATGCTGTCGAGTCCCCGCAGCCGGGAAGCGTTGCAGTCGGTTGAGACGGTCATCGTCGACGAAATCCATGCGCTGGTGCGGGACAAACGGGGCTCACATCTGGCGATCACCCTCGAACGACTCGCCGCCCTCTCGAACCGTCCACTGCAACGGATCGGGCTGTCGGCGACGCAGCGTCCCATGGACCGGATTGCCCGCTTCCTGGTCGGATGCGGACCGAAGAAAGAGCGTGTGGAAACGTCGATCCATGTCCCCCGACGTCGACGCCGCACGGGACTGCTTCCGTTCGATGACGAAGTCATTGTCACGCTTCCGTCACGCAATCAACTGAGCCTTAATGAGGCGGCTTCCCCAACTCACGATGTTCACGGGCCCAGCGATCCGACGCTGCCCGTGATTCTCGACATTGGACATCGACGGGAACTGGACCTGGCCATCGAAGTCCCCCCCAGCGAACTCGGCGCCGTCTGCATGCACGAGCAATGGGCCGAAGTCAATGAGCGAATTGTCGAACTGATCCAGTCACACCGTGCGACCCTGATCTTCGTGAACACGCGCCGCCTGGCCGAACGATTGACGCATCAACTGAGCGAGCTGTTGGGCGAAGATGTCATCAGCAGCCACCATGGTTCGCTCGCCTACAAACACCGACACGATACAGAACAGCGACTGAAATCGGGGCAGCTCAAAGCGGTCGTCGCGACCGCTTCGCTCGAAATGGGAATTGATGTCGGCTATGTCGATCTGGTGATCCAGATCGGCTCACCCCGGAATATCGCGACGTTCCTGCAACGGATCGGACGGTCGGGGCACGCTCTGGGACTGATTCCCAAAGGACGCTTGTTCGCGTTGACCCGAGATGAACTGTTCGAATGCATGGCCATCATGCGGGCGATTCGTGCAGGTCGTCTCGATATCGTCCCGATCCCTGTCGCGCCACTCGACGTCCTGGCCCAGCAGATCGTCGCTGAAGTCGCCTGCCAGGAATACGGCACCGATCAGCTCTTCGACCTCGTACGCCGTGCTGCCCCCTATTCTGAACTCACGCGGTATGAGTTTGATCGCATCATTCGCGTCCTCAGCGAGGGGATGACACCCGGTGGCGAAAGAAGCCGCGTCTTCCTGCACCACGATCAGGTCGGACGACGCGTCCGGGCTCGGCCGGGAGCCCGAATGGCCGCGATCGCCAATGCAGGAGCCATTCCCGAAGTCTTCGCCATTCGAGTCGTGACCGAAGAAGACCATACCGTGGTAGGGTCTGTTGACGAAGATTTCGGGACCGAAAGTCAGTCCGGTGACATTTTCCTGCTGGGTAACACCTCGTGGCGAATTCGCTATCTGCGAGGCGGAGACCTGTTCGTCACGGATGCGGGAGGGGCCCCTCCGACGATTCCCTTCTGGCGAGGAGAAGCCCCCGGACGAACGTACGAATTGTCTGAAGAAGTCTCACGCCTGCGTGAGGATCTTGAAGCACGGATCGACGATCCTGCCGCTGCGGAAGAGTGGCTGGTGCTGGAAGCCCACGTCAACCTGGAAACAGCCCACCAGGCTGTGGAGTACGTGCGGGCTCAGAAAGCAGCGATCGGCCTGATTCCCACCATTAAACGAGTCGTGTTTGAACGCTTCTTTGATGAGAGCGGTGGAATGCAGCTCGTGATTCACGCCCCATTCGGCACACGCATCACGCGCGCGTGGGGCCTGGCCATGCGAAAGCGGTTCTGTCGTTCGTTCGATTTCGAACTTCAGGCCAATGCTGACGACGACGGCATCGTCCTCTCACTGGGACCGCAGCACAGCTTTCCTCTGGAAAGTATGTTCCCCATGCTGAATCCCAAAAACGTCCAGGCATTGTTCGAGCAGGCCGTGCTGGTAGTCCCCATATTCCAGAACCGCTGGCGCTGGAACGCAACGCGGGCATTACAGGTCTCGCGCGCCAAACACGGGAAGAAAGTTCCCCCCGCCCTGCAGCGGTTCCGCAGCGAAGATCTGCTGACCGCAGTCTTCCCGAAACTAACCGGCTGTCAGGAGCATGTCGTCGGGGATATCGAACTGCCCGATCATCCGCTGGTCAAACAGACCATGGACGACTGCCTGTACGAAGCCCATGACATGGATGCCCTGAAAGAGGTTCTGCGCCGTGTCGAACAGGGTGAAATCGAATTCATTGCCCGCGACACGCGCGAGCCGTCACCGTTCAGCTACGAACTCATTAACGCCAATCCCTATGCCTTCCTGGATGGGGGCGAAGTTGCGGAACGACGGGCCCGGGCGGTGTCGACACGTCGTTCGCTGTCGGTGGAAAGCGTACAGGACTTGGGACGACTTGATCCGGAAGCGATCTTCCAGGTCGTGCTCGAAGCCCAGCCCTTTGTCCGCAACCCTGACGAACTGCATGATGCGCTCCTCAGCCGAATCCTGCTGCCCGAAAGTGAAGGAGTGGAATGGCGAGAATTTTTCAACGAGCTGGCAACCGACGGTCGAGCGACACTGGTCACCTGCCCCACGGACGAGTCGCCTCTTCAACAAAGTCTCAGTGAAAAACAGAGTCACAGCGAAAGCTCTGGCCGGAAAAAGGGATCCGGTACGAATCTCATGACAGCCGGGTCACGGCGATACTGGGCGGCGACCGAACGCGTTCCCGCGATCCTCGCCGTCTTCCCCGGCGCCACTCTAAGCCCCGCTGTCAAAGTCCCGGTCGAGGTCCGACATGACTGGGAATCGACGGACGCCCGAGTCGCCATTGTGCGAGGTCTGCTCGAAACGTGTGGTCCGATCACCGGGAAGGGCGTCAGCGAGCGGACGGGAATCACTGAAAGCCAGGCAAGTGCCGCTCTGGAAGCTCTTGAAGGTGAAGGAGTGGTCCTGCGAGGTCGTTTCCAGCAGTCGGCGGAACGTGGAATGGACCCGGATGCGGAGCAGCTCAAAATCGATGCCCCGGACGAATCCGGTGAAGGCCGGCATTTCCCCAGCGAAACCACGACGGAGTGGTGCCATCGCCGACTGCTGGCACGCATCCATCGCCTGACGCTCGACGGGCTGCGAAAGCAGATCGAACCGGTCAGCGTCGAGGTGTATATCCGGTTTCTGACACGGCATCACGGAGTTTCATGGTCGCACCGTCGAGCTGGCGCAAACGGCCTGTTTGAGGTGATCGCACAACTACAGGGAATCGACATTCCCTCGGTGGCGTGGGAACGCGATATCCTCCCGCTGCGAATCGACAACTATCAGTCCGAATGGCTGGATGAACTTTGCCTGACGGGCGAGGTCGGTTGGGGTCGCCTTTTCCCCCCACCGCGCAATCCCGAGAAGTCCCGGCCGATGGCCAGCCTGACGCGCGTCGCCCCCATTTCCTTATTCCTGCGGCAAGATGCCGAATGGCTCTGCTGCCGCGCTCCGGAAATGGATGTCGGTGAACTGAGCAGCGTGGCCCGGCAAGTCTATTCGCTCCTCCAGCAGCGTGGAGCGATGTTCGCCGCCGATCTGCTGGTCGCGACGCGAATGCTGCAGGATCATCTCGAAGACGCCCTGGGTGAGTTAGTCACGCGAGGGATCTTAACTGCCGACGGCTTCGCAGGACTTCGGTCGCTGGTGGGTGACAAGACCACTCCGTCTCGCAAGCCAAGCCGACTGAAGGTTGAGCGTAAACGAACAACCAAGTCCGCCATCGGACGGTGGGCCATTCGTCCCGTCCATCTCGAGAACACGGCTTGCCCAACCGACTTGGCAGGCGGGCAATGCAGTGTGCCTGCAGGTACCGCATCAATAGCAGGACAAGCGGCGGAAGTTCGGACTCCAACCGAGGATGCTCGTGTCCGCGCTACCAAGACGGCCGAGGACTGGGCGTGGCAACTGCTTCGCCGCTGGGGTGTCGTGTTTCGCGATTTGCTCGCCCGGGAAGATGGAGCCCCGCCGTGGTTTGACCTGCTGCAGGTCTTGCGGCGGCTGGAAGCGCGAGGCGAAATCCGTGGTGGACGCTTCATCGCGGGGGTCGCTGGCGAACAGTTCGCTCTGGCAGACAGCGTCCAACAGCTACGGCGACTGCGTGACGAAGGCCCGACTCAAGAACTGATCGTGATTTCCGCAGCCGATCCGCTCAACCTGGTGGGAATCGTTACGCGGCAGGAACGGGTCCCCAGGACCGCCTCGAATCGCGTTGCCTACCTGGACGGAACGCCGGTCGCCTACCTCCAGGGGGGTGAAGTCTACTGGTTGGCACAACCACCGCGGGAAGCCATGCCATCCATTCTGAACCGGCTGCGGCACCCCTCACTCGTCCCCGTGGATCCCGCCAGCAAATCCGATCTCAAAGCCTGTCTGCAGAAGAACTGAGCGACCGGTGGCAAGACGATCGATCGGCGACCTTCGTCAGGCTGCCCTTACGGGTGGCGCGAGAGGAAATCGTCGATCATCGGAATCAGTTCGGAACTGGCGTCCTCCAGGATATAGTGTCCGCAATCCGGGTAGCGGTGGAGTTCCGCCTCAGGAAAGCGGGCGAGCCATTCTTTGAGGAAGTGCTCATCAAAGACGAAATCCTTGTCACCCCAGCCGATCATCATCGGAATTCCCTTCAATCGCTCCAGCCGGTTTTCAACCTGAGTGACGAGTTCGTAGCCGCGATCGCCCGGTTTCAGCGGAATATCCTGCACGAATCGATGTACGGCGATGCGGTTGGCCCATGAGTTGTACGGTGCACAATAAGCATCCGCGACAGCCTTCGGCATGGGATTGCGTGTCACACACGAACGGACGGCCCCCCGACTGAAGGCGTTGAAACCTCGGACCAGCAGACCTCCGATGGGACTGCGTGCCAGCTTCAGTTGCCAGGGAACCCCCTTGGTTTTGGGCAGGTGGAAT